>WRML01000109.1 GCA_009777165.1 Kiritimatiellota bacterium | reverse complement strand
AGAGCAACGTCGTGTATTATGGCGCAAACTCGAATGCTCTGGATGTCGTGTTCGTTGACACAAAACTTTCGCCGAAGACGAAGTCCGACATCGTGGCTGACCTGCGGGTATGCCTGTCGGAATGGGGAAAGGCTGGCATATTGGATTTAGGCGGTTATGAGGATGTTGCCGGATATCTTTACATTGGTACAAGTTGTCCTCATTATCCAGAGGACATTGATTTCCCGAGAAACATCGTTTCTAACGGGACATCCGGAATTGCCCTGCAAATCCCGAAAGACCTGAGTGATGCCTACAAAAAGGCCTTCGCCTTCGCCGCCGCGAATGCGAAGGCATTCGCCGCCGCGAATACCTTCGTCGAATTCGTCTCCTCGCCTAACTTCCTCACGCTTCCGCCGAAAAACCTGCCCGACTATCTCCTGCAAAACGACATGACGCCCAAGGAGATTATCGCCGACGCACAGGAGATTATCTCCCAGTTGCGCGAGCAGACGTATTACCCACCAAGCGTTTTAGGTTTTTTCAACAGCGGCATAGGCCCCGCGAAAAAAAACCTGTTGACGGTTATCCCTTGCTCAAACCCCATTCCCGGCGACGACAAAGAGTGGGGAGGTTTCCACGCCATCTGGCATAAAGGGAAATGGAAGTTCATCTTTTGGGAGGAAAAATAGGAATAGGGTTTGCCCAATGGAGTCTGCGGATATGCGCTGTGTCTCCTCCCCCCCCTACGGCTGCGACTGGCCGACCAACGGCATGGTGCTTAATGCTTGGACGCTGGTAGACAACGGGCTGTCGGCGACCAACCTTATCCTGTCCATCGCGGAGGCGCAGGCGAAAGCGGCGGCGAGCTGGCCGTCCCTCTGCACCGTCACGCAGACCGTCTGGAGCGCAAGGTATTCCGGCATCAACACAAAGGTCACCTTCGATATCGGGTTCTGTGGGGCGGAGGGGGGCGTCAAGGGCGCGGAGCACTGGAACAACCCCGGCCACGCGCCGAGTTACGCCCCCGTCTCCAAGTGCCTCGGCATCGGGTGCGGGTGCCAAGCCGGCCCCGTCTGGTATGTCGGCACTAGCCACGACATCTTCCATATCCGCGACCTCAACCACGACGACGAGTCCGAAGAGGACAAGAAATACCAGCACTGCCTCGGTATCGTCTGGAGTGGACGGACAACCAACCTGCTGAGCTTCGTTGAGAGCTTCGGGATTGACCTGACCGACCTCGTCAAGTGGGAAGTGAACGGCAAACAGCAAACCAAACATCTGCTTAACATCGGTTCTGAACCAGGTCACCGCAACCCCAAAATCTTCCGCATCAAAATGCTGGAGAAATCAACGGACACCGTGTGGGACAGGTTTATTCTCGTGGTCTGCAACCAAGATACGCAAACCCATTTCAACACGTGGTACGACAGGTTTTCCGTCGAGACCGCTTGGCTGGCGGAACTGCCGGCGGCGTACACTGCCCTCGGTGCGTTCATTGACCTTGGCATGAATGCGCTCAACCCTGAGCCCGCCTCGACGAATTTATGGAAAGACCCCGACACGCCGGGCAAGTACATACATCATACGGCAAGATGGCAGATGCGCTCCAAGACCACGCCGGGCGGGCACGGGCATCAGGCGTGCTATGACGCGGAAGGCAAGATCATCCTGACAGGCGTGAGCGCAGGGACGGCGGATTACGGCTCAACCACATCGCTTTTGACAAAATTACGTCATTTAACACAGGATGTTTACCCATTCATCCACGCCCTGCAACTAGACGGGAATCCGTGCCGTCAGAATTGGACCGCTTTAGACCATGCGCTTATCCATGAAGGCGACTGCATCAAGCAGTACATCGAATGCCGCCCGGCCATCCCGAACGGCAAACAACTTTTACTGCCGGGGCAACTCCCGGGCGAATGAGAGAGGAGAATACGATGAAAATGAGAACGATAAAAATTATGTTTACCGCAATCCTTGCGAGTGGCATCGCACAGGCGCAGACGAACTGGTTCTGGACATTCAAGTGGTCAGGGGACACGTACGGGCTACTATTTGAGGATACGGCGCTAAAGGCATCGGTGAAAGCCGCGATCCGGGATGACATCGCCAAGGCCTACGCCTTTGCGCCAACGAATACTCTTAACATAAAAATTTATACACCCAGTGACCCTGAGTACGGGACGTTTGCAGGGATTATCGGGCTTCAGAGTGGTAGCGGATGCCCGAAGGAATTAGCAGGCGGATGGAGTTATACGTTGCACAACGGGACGAACTATTTCCACGTGACTGCCGCACTGTCCGCGAACTACGTGCAGCAGATCGCCCTGACGAATCAATTCAAGGCCGCCGTCGGCAGCCTCAGCAACTTCCTTGCCACCGTCAACAGCACCACTGCCGACAACATGAACCCGGCGGATTACGCCCAGCTCTGGTGGTCAACGGAAAAGGGGAGGCCGCTTTCGCTCGCGGATTTTGAATCAGGGGAAGAGGTCAAAGGGTTCTGCAGGGGGTTCAGCGAATATTATGGAGACATTATTGTCTCTTCAATCCTGATGTTCAGACAGGACGCTGATAAATACGGAGGGGTTTTCTACTGCAAAACGATGGTCAAAGAAAAAGAGGACGGCGTTTATGGGCTCGGATTCAGTGACATCATCTATCGCAAGGGAAAGTGGCATCTGGTGTTGCCGGAGTTCTGATGTCGGGGGTAGAGGCATGAAAAAGAAATACACTGCGATGATTTTGGCGTTACCCACACTTGCCGTGTTGGTGCTTGGTTATTTCACGTTAGTACTGGGAGAGATTTTTCTCTTTTGTGTCACCCTCGTAGGGATTCCTGCTTACGCCTGGATTCTTCTTGGAGTCGCGGGTTACGGTACAGGGGTGTGGTTGCTTCTGACTTCGCAACTGTGTAGCCAGATTACTCTTGGAACGGGTCTTGCTGCACTCCCGATTTTAATCATCGTTTTAGCACATTTCTTCGCAGAGTACCATGGGCCGTAAAGTCAAACGGGACATTTGCCCGAGCGAATGAGAGAGGGGAAAACGATGAAAAAGAAGTATTCCTCGATGATTTTGGCGTTGCCCACACTTGCCGTGCTGGTGCTTAGTGTTTTCGTGCTGGGTTTTCAGGGCTTTTTTGCCGGCGGCATCGTTATTGTCGAGATTCCCCTTTACGTCTGGTATCTTCTTGGAATCGCGGGTTACGGTGCGGGAACACGGTTGCTTTGGACTTCGCAGTCGCATGGCTTGATTAGTCTTGGTGTGATTCTCTCGATGCTACCTGTTGTAGTCATCGCTTTAGCACTGCTCTGTTCGGAGTATCACGGGTCGTAAAGGTAATCTGGGGAAGTCCCCCACAAAAGAAAGGAAAACACGATGAGCACAAAAATGATGAATATTGCGCTAGCCGTCATTCTTATGGGCGGTATCGCGCAAGCACAGACGAACTGGACTTGGACGTTTCAGCGGTGGGGGAGTACATGCGGACTCCTGTTTGCGGACACGAACCTGACGGCATCGGCCAAGTCCGCGATCAGGCGCGACATTGCCCACGCCTACACCTTTGCCTCGCCCGGCAACCTCTTCACGGACATCTATACCCCGGACGACCAGGAGTTTGGGGCGTTTGAGGGTTTTGACGGGCTGAAGGGGAACAACGGCGTTCCGAATGATTTGGGCGGATGGAGCTATACCCCGCACAACGGCAACAGGTACTTCCATGTCGGGGAAGAACTGTCCGCAAAGTACCTCAAACAGATCGCCCTGACGAATCAATTCAAGGCAGCAGTCGGCAGCCTCAGCAACTTCCTAGCCACAGTCAACAGTACCACTGTTGCCAATGTAAAGCCAGCGGATTACGCCCGGCTGTGGTGGTCAACGGAAAAGGGGAGGCCGCTTTCGCTCGCGGATTTTGAATCAGGGGAAGAGGTCAAAGGGTTCTGCGGGGAGTTCAGCGAGCATGAGGTCATCGTCCCCTCCATCCTGAGTTTCAAGCAGGATGCCAAAATGTACGGGGGCGTGCTCTACTGTGAGCCGCTTTTCAAGAAAAGGGATGACGGTACTTATGAGCCGGGGTTTGCGGACATTGTCTTTCGCAAGGGAAAGTGGCATCTGGTGTTGCCGGAGTTCTGATTTGGCAACGCGGCAGTCGGAAAGGACGTAGCCTCCCATGCGCAATGGACACACCTACGGCGACATCGCCGACCCCGCGACCCTCGGGAAGGGCGGCATGGACCCCGCCACCCCGGTCATCACCCGCGAACAGGCGTGGACGGTCTTCAACGCGCGCCAGCCCGCCTTCCAGGTCACGGTCACGCAGACCCTCGCGAACGCGACGTGGTCCGCCATCTACGGGAGGGCCATCTTCAACATCCAGCCGTGCGGGGGGGGGGGGGTCCACGGCGTGGGGGGCGCGCAGGATCGCATCCCCGGGCACACGCCCGCGTACTTCGCCAACACGGGCTGCATGGGCATCGGGTGCGGGTGCGAGAACACCGGCATCCCCCCCGCCGTGTGGATCGGCTTCGACCACGGCAACCCGACCAACAAGACCCGCAGCATCTGGCCCCGCATCCCGACCAGCGACAACGACGCGAACACCACCGAGCATTGCGCCGGCGTGGTGTGGGAGGCGGGCGGCAAGCTGGACCTCTTCTCACTGCTCCATCCCGGCTACCTCGAGTTTAAGGACGACCTCTACTTCACGAGCAGCAAGCTCTCTGTCAATTCCGACGGCGAGCTGGAGTTCGGAAAGGATCCAAAGGACATGGAGCCCGACATCTGCCTCGTCAAGCTGCGCTACCGGCCGCGCAACGACGAGGTCTTCGACAAGATATGGATCGTCGTCAACTCGACCGTCACATGGGCGATTTTCAACCAGTGGCTTGCGGAAAACCCCGACATCAACTGGACCGCCGGCCTGCCCGCGCCTTTCCCCTCCATTCCCCTGACGATCTCGACAAGCTGGTTCGGCACCGTCTCGACAAATGTGAACGTCTCCGCGATGAATCTTACCGGCACGCTCTGGCACCCGCCTGAAAATAAAAACTCGTTTATGCACCACGACGCGAGGTTTGAGATGCGCTCACACCCCATTACCGGAGGGCACGGGCACCAGGCGATGTACGACGGCCAAGGCAATTTAATCACAGCACCTATCGCCGCAGGGACTGCGGACTTGTGGGCACCTTATAGCTCGTGGAATATTCCCTATCCCGATACGGATCATTTGAAGCAAGATGTCCAGCCGTTCATCCGCGCCTTACAGTTAGACGGTAACCCTGTCCTACCGACCAATGTCAACCGCAATTTCAACCGCCCCTGTATTTACATGGGCGGTTACACAGGCAATTACATCGAGAAACGTCCAGTTCTACCCACAGGAGTACGACCATGAAAACAAGCCCGCTTATTCTAACAGCCTCACTCGCCGCCGCGCTTTCCGGTTTCGGACAGAGCAATATCGTGTATTACGGAATTAATTCTAATGCGCTGGATGTCGTATTCGTGGATACGAACCTGTCTCAAAAGGCACAATCCGCCATTGTCACTGACCTGCGGATATGCCTGTCGGAATGGGGGAAGACTGGTGAATTGCGCCTTCGAGACAATGCAGGTTTTGCTGGGTATCTCTATATTGGCACAAGTTGTCCCCATTATCCGGAGGGCATTGAATTTCCAGATAACATCGTCTCAAATGGGACTGCCGGAATTGCTTTGCAAATCCCCAAGGATTTGAGCGATGCCTACACTAACGCATTCAAGTTCGCGGCGGCGAACGCAAAGGCGTTCGCGGCGGCAAATACGTTCGTCGCATTCGTCTCTTCGACGAACTTCAACAGTGTCCCTCCGAAGCAGATTTCGGACTACATCCTCTACAACAAAGCACCAGCGAAATTGTATGAGCTCGCCTTCTCGGACATCACAAATTCACTACGTAAACAGACGTATTATCCGCCGAGTGTCTTAGGGTTTTACCACAGCACGGAAGGCCCTGCATCAAAAAACCTGTGGATGTTTGTCCCCAGCTCTTCGAATGACAGGAAAGACTGGGCCCCGTTCCCCGCCATCTGGCACAAGGGGAAATGGAAGTTTTGCATCTGGGAGGATAATCCGCAATATAACTTGCCGTAGGTAAGGTGATGAACACAAAATCAGTCGTCTTTGTTATTACCGCTATGCTCTGCACATTTCATTGCGTCGGGCAAAGTAACGTTGTCTATTACGGAACAAACTCTAATGCATTAGATGTTGTGTTCGTTGACACTAACCTGTCTCAAAAGGCACAGTCCGCCATTGTGGCTGACCTGCGGGTATGTCTGCTGGAATGGGGAAAAATATCAGAGTTGATGCTGGACGGTGGTGATGAGCCGGGAGTCATCGGATACCTTTACAACAGCAAACAATGCCCGCATTATCCCGACGACATTGAATTTCCTGACAACATCGTCTCAAACGGGACTGCCGGAATTGCTTTGCAAATCCCCAAGGAACTGAGTGATGCCTACACCAACGCGTTCAAGTTCGCGGCGGCGAACGCGAATGCGTTCGCGGCGGCGAACGCTTTCGTGGCATTCGTTTCCTCAACGAATTTCCCCAACATCCCACCGAAAGTTGCGCCCAATTATATCCTGCGGAATGACATGACGGAAAAAAAGGTTATTGCGAATGCGCAAAGAATCATCGCCGATTTGTGCCATCAGACGTATTACCCGCCGAGCGTTTTGGGATTTGTCTATAGCTCGATAGGTCCCGCCAAGAAAAACTTGTGGATGAATATTCCCTGTTCAAGTCCCCTTTCCTATAGTGACAGAAAAGAATGGGGTTATTTCCCCGCCATCTGGCATAAAGGGAAATGGAAGTTTTGCATCTGGCAGGAAAAAGAGGAATGAACACAAAATCAGTCGTCTTTGCTATTACCGCTATGTTCAGCGCTTTTCATTGCGCTGGACAGAGCAACGTCGTGTATTATGGCGCAAACTCGAATGCTCT
>WRML01000108.1 GCA_009777165.1 Kiritimatiellota bacterium | reverse complement strand
AGATTCAGGGTTTCGCCTTGTGCCGTTATCCACAAGGCTTTCAGCCTTGAATCGTCTCGCATATCCTTTCGCAGGGCGTTGCCCTGCGCTAATATGCGCAAGGCTTTCAGTCTTTTGTGTGAACACGCCCTAGCGCATTTTTCAACGGAACGTCCTTTCCGCCGTTGAAACGACCGAACGTGCCGGCCCCCGCCCGTCCTCACTGTCCCTTAAAAAAATGGCGAGGGCGAGTGGGAATCGAACCCAACCGGGGCCGGTTAAAACCCCACACCGGATTTGAAGTCCGGGAGGCCCACCAGGTACCTGTTCGCCCTCAAAATCAATCATGGAGCCACTCCCTGACCGCCTCCAGCACGAGCTTGCGGGCTTGGCGGAGTGGCGCGTTGATCGTGCAACCGCCGGCGCGGGGGTGCCCGCCGCCGCCGAATCGCTTGGCCAGCACGGTCGCGTCGAGAGGCGTGTGGGTGCGGATGCTGACGCGCGTTTCCAACGGGTTCTCTCTGCTCTCGTAAAAGCAGAGCGCGACGCGGTTCCCGGCAAGGCTGCGCGGGATGTCAATCACATCCTCCGCGTCCACCTTTGCGCCACCCGCCGCTTCAAAGTCTTTCCGCGTCAGCGTCACGGAGGCAATCTCGCCGTGGTTGAGAATCTCCAACGTCTTGAACGCGCGGCGCTTGAGCTCGATGTTGACGGCGGAGAACGATGCGTAAATCGTGTCGTTGATGAAAGGGGTCCGCACACCGTAACGCAACAGGTCCGCGGCACACCGCAACGTCGCGGGCTTGGTCATGTCATACGCGAAGCGGCCGGTGTCCGTGATGATCGCCACCCACAACGCTTCCGCCGCGATGTCGTCCAGCGCCCATTTGGCTTTACGTGCGAGCCGCCAGACAATCTCGCCCGTGGAGGATGCCTTTGGGTCAACCCAGTTGAACGTGCCGAAGCGGGTGTTGGTCACATGGTGGTCAAGGTTGACCACGGTGCAGGTCTTGACAGCGTTCTGGAGGGGGGGCGGCAAACGGTCAACCGCGCCGCAGTCCACGGTCACCAACAGGTCGAATCTCATTTTCGCGGCGGCAGCGGGACGAATGAGCCGCTCGGTGCCGCGCAGGAATCCGGGGGCCCCCAGCTCTTCCCTGCGCTCCCCTGCGGCGACCGCCTTGAACCCTGCGCGGTTGAGCAGGTGCGCCAGCGCAATCATGCTCCCCAGCGAGTCGCCGTCCGTACGGATATGCCCGGAGATCAAAATGGATTTTGCACCCTTGAACGCGCGTAGGATGTCCTCGGCCGGGGTTGTCTTTTTCTGGCGTGCGTGCAACATGTTGCGTCTTTTCTGATGAACCGTCATCTCTTCTGGCGAGGCGGGATGCCGTCGCCCTACCTTTCCTTTAGTACATTTAGTACATTCCCTGTCCCGTAGGGTGCGCGTTCGGCGCGGGTGAGCATGGCGTTGGCGGCGGCATCGTTCACGAAGCGTTCGGCCTTGGGATCCCATGTCAGCGGGATCCCCCGCTTCATCGCGATATACGCCACGATGCACGCCGTTGTCGAGTAATGCGCGGTCTCCACCGGCATAGTCGTGGGCTGGCGCGAGCGGATGCTCGTGAACCACGGGCGGTGGTGATTGTCGGGGTTCCGCGCCAGTGGTTTTTCGACCTCCCCCTCGATCACGTTCGCCGCACTTGCTTCCAGCGGGCGCCAGAGGCCATGCTGCCCCCCCGCGCTCGGCACGTTGCTGATGGCCTTCTCCGATCCGCGGCTACAGAAAATCCAGCCCTCCTCGCCGATGAACCGCACACCGTTCGGGTAGGTGTTCAAACCCGCGAGATGCACAGGGATCCCGTTCGCGTACTCCAGCCTCACATCCAGCTTACCGTGTACGTCCCATAGCCGTCGCTGGGGGAATTCCGTGTTCGACTCGACCTTGACGGGCCCCGAACGCTCCATGCCGAGCGCCCACTGCAGGATGTCAATGTGGTGGGCCCCCCAGTTCGCGATCATACCCAAATCGTAGGCCTCCAGGGACATCCACCCCGGGCGCCCGAAGTCGGCGGCGGCGCCCTTCCCCTGTGGGTGTGTGCGCAACTCGCTGAACGGCGCGAGCGGCGCACAGCCCAGCCACAGGTCATAATCAAACGTGTCCGGCACCGGCTGCTCCAGCGGCAGTTCGGGCTCGTCCGGCTCGCCCGGCAGGCCGATCTCGACTTTCGTCACGCGCCCGATGCGCCCGTTCCTCACATACTCGGCGGCCTTGCGGAAGTGCGGGCCAGACGTACCCTTGCCTTCGGAACGCTGCTGCGTCCCCAAGTGGAACACGCACCCCGTCTTCTTCACCACGTCCGTGATGCTTCTGCTCTCGAACACCGACAGCGCGAGCGGTTTCTGCACATAGACATCCTTTTTCGCGAGCGCCGCCTCCACACACTGCTGCGCGTGCCAGTGGTCGGGCGTGCAGATCATCACCGCGTCCACGGACGAATCCGCCAGCATCTCCTTGTACTGCTGATACAGCTTCAGTTCCGGAAGGTCCCCCTCGAACAATTTTGCCGTTCGCTCGCGTATCGCCCGCATGCGCTTCGTGTCCGGGTCTGACAACGCCACGATAGTCGCCAAGTCTTTATTGTACCAAACCCCAGGGATGTCCATGGACTCCGCGATGCGCCCGCACCCGATAATCCCGACCTGGATTTTTTTCGACGGTGCCTCCTGCCCCAGCACCCGTGCCGGGACGATTGCCGGGAATCCCAGCACCGCGCCTGTCGCCATCCCTTTTCGGATAAACCCCCTCCGTGAAAGCTCCATCACCGTATCCCTCCAGAACAGTTTGGAAACACCATATCAAAATCTGCCGTTGTGTGGCAATCAAAAAAAACTTTTCCGTTTTTCGGTTCATGTTTGGTCTGCGACTGAGCGGCCGGCATCCGCCGTGCACCGACACCACGTGGTTGCTGTAGGGGGAACCGTCGCCTATGCGTGGGGCTGTATGTCCCCCCGCAGGGGGAAACCGACCACCCCCCATAGGACCGCCCCCCCCCCCTGTACTCCAAGATTCGGGATGCGTTGCTTTCCCATTGACACGCCGATGCCCCTTTTATAAAATCCATGCCCTATGACACTTGTTTCTGCCGTTTGCATCAATGCCGTTTTGGGGGCGGGCCTGCCATCCTCCCCTATCTATCTGGGGACCATAGTCGGCGCGGCGGTCGTTGTGCTGCTGTTCTTGATCATCAAGCTGAAGCAGCAACCGTTCGTCTCGCTGCTGCTCGTGAGCATGGCGACCGCGCTGGCGGCGGGAATGCCGTTCGAGAAGATCATGGAGAGCATTGAGAGGGGCATGGGCAAGACGCTGGGGTTCATTGCGGTGGTGGTCGGGCTGGGCGCGATGTTCGGGCAGTTGCTGGAGGTGTCGGGTGGTGCGGAACGGCTGACCCTCTCGCTGTTACGCGTCTTCGGCAGGAAACGCGCGACATGGGCGATGTCGCTCGCCGGGTTCCTGGTGGCCATCCCGATTTTCTTCGACGTGGGTTTCATCATCCTCGTGCCGCTGGTCTATGCGTTGTCGCGCGAGACGAAGAAATCGCTGCTCCTCTACGGCATCCCCCTGCTGGCGGGGCTGGCGGTGACGCATGCGTTCGTCCCCCCCACGCCCGGCCCGATCGCCGTGGCGCAGCTGGTGGGGGCGGACCTCGGGCGCGTCATCCTTTGGGGCACGCTCATCGGCATCCCCTGCGCTGTCCTGGCGGGGCCGGTCTTCGGATCGTGGATCGCCAAACGCATCCACGCCGTGGCGCCGCCGTTCGCGCAAACACCCCCCCCTGCGGAGACGCGCCAGTTGCCCAGCTTCAGGCTGGTGTTCGGCATCCTCCTGCTGCCGCTGGCGCTGATCCTCGTCAACACCGTGACAGGCGCGTGGCTGACGGGCGAGGAGTACGCGACCGTGCGCCGTATCTGCGCGTTCATCGGCCATCCGTTCTTCGCGTTACTGGCGGCCACGCTGTTGGCGTTCACCGCGCTCGGCACGTGCCGGGGGCTGTCGCGCGAGAAGGTGAACGAAATCGCAACCTCCGCGCTCGCCCCCGCCGGGCTCATCATCCTCGTGACCGGGGCGGGGGGGGTGTTCAAGGAGGTGCTGGTGGACAGCGGCGCGGGAAAGGCGTTGGCGGGGACGCTGTCGGCGACGGGCCTGCACCCGGTCTGGGCGGCGTTCCTCATCGCCCTGCTGGTGCGCGCGGTGGCGGGGTCGGCGACGGTGGCGATGCTGACGGCGGGGGGAATCGTCGCGCCCTTGCTGGAGGGGGTACCTGTCGAGCGCGCGCTCATCGTCATTGCCATCGCCTCCGGTGCGACGGCGATCTCGCACGTGAACGACAGCGGCTTCTGGCTCGTGAACCGCTACTTCGGCATCAGCACGAAAGACACGCTCAAGTCCTGGACCGTGATGGAGACCATCATCGGACTCACCGGCGCGACGCTGGCGTGGCTGATGAGCTACGGAGCAAGCGTTTGAGCTGCCCAGACATGGAGAGCCGTTGCATATGGCTCATGTTATCCACCAGCAGGATTCCGTTCAGGTGGTCAACCTCATGTTGGATCGCACGCGACAGCAAACCTTGTACGGTGACCGTCTGGCGTTCGCCCGTCAGCGCCGTGAATGTCACCGTCACCTGATTCGCGCGTGTGATGGATGCGCCAATATCCGGAAAACTCAGGCACCCCTCGTCGTTGCGCTGCTTGCCCTCACGCGCGATGATTTCAGGGTTAATCAAGACCAACGGCATGACGACCGATGCGTTCGCCGCCCGGCAGGTATCTTTCTCCGCGTCCGGCGGGACATCAATCACGCAGATGCACTCGGTGCGTCCGATTTGTTCCGCCGCCAGGCCAAGCCCTTTTGCGGCGTACATCGTCTCCAGCATGTCCATCGCGAGCTTACGGATGTCGTCCGTGACTTCTGCCACCGGCACCGCCTTCTGGCGCAGCACGTCATGCCCGAATGTTAGAATCGGATGAATCACGCCCGAGCCTCGCGGTAACGGGTGATCAGGGCGTTGGTGGAGGAGTCGTGCTTCAATGGAGGAGTGTCCTTGGCGGACAGTTCCGCCAGCACCTTCGATGCCAGCACCTTGCCCAACTCGACCCCCCACTGGTCAAACGAGAAGATGTTCCAGATGATGCCCTGCACGAACACCTTGTGCTCGTAGAGCGCGACCAGCGCGCCGAAGGTTTCGGGCGTGAGCTTGTCCGCCAGCAGCGTGTTGGTCGGGTGGTTGCCCTCGAACGTCTTGTGCGGCACGAGTTCTTCAGGGACGCCCTCCGCGCGGCACTCCGCTGCGGTCTTCCCGAAGGCGAGCGCTTCGGTCTGCGCGAAACAGTTCGCCATCAGCTTGTCGTGATGGTCACCGATGGGGTTGTGCGACTTGCAGAAGCCGATGAAGTCGCAGGGGATCAGGCGCGTGCCTTGATGGATCAGCTGGTAGAACGCATGTTGCCCGTTGGTGCCGGGCTCGCCCCAGACAATCGGGCCTGTGGCAGAGGTGACGCGGCGCCCGTCGCGATCAACCGACTTGCCGTTGCTCTCCATGTCCAGCTGCTGGAGATACGCGGGAAAACGCGCGAGGTACTGGTCATACGGCAGCACCGCATAGCTTTCCGCGCCGTAGCCGTTGGAATAGAGGATGCCGAGCAACGCCATGATGACCGGCAGGTTGCGGTCGAACGGCACCGTCGAGAAGTGGCGGTCCATCTTGTAATACCCTTTCAACAGTTTCGTGAAGTTTTTGGCGCCGATGGCCATCATCAGCGACAGCCCCACCGCAGAGGTCAGCGAATAACGCCCGCCGACCCAGTCCCAGAAGCCGAACATATTCGCGGGGTCAATGCCGAACGCTTCGACGGCTTCCGCATTCGTCGAGACCGCCACGAAGTGGCGCGCGACCGCCTCCCGGCCCAATTTCCCGATCAGCCAGGCGCGGGCATTCTCCGCATTGGTCATCGTCTCCTGCGTCGTGAACGTCTTGGACACCACGACGAACAACGTCTGACCTGCCTTGACTTTTTTCAACGTTTCCGCCAGATGCGTCGCGTCAACGTTCGACACGAAGTATAGCTTCAGGGACGACTTCGCATAGGGCTTCAGCGCTTGATACGCCATGGCCGGGCCGAGATCCGACCCACCGATGCCGATGTTCACGATCGACTTGATGCGCTTGCCGGTATGCCCAAGCCACTTCCCCTTACGCACAAGCTCCGAGAACGCCGCCATCTTGCCCAATACCTCGCGTATGTCGGGCATGACGTCGTTGCCATTCACGAAGACAGGATTTGTGGACAGATTCCGCAGCGCGGTGTGCAACACCGAACGGTTTTCGGTCGCATTGATCGCCTCGCCTGAAAACAGCGCATCAATCCAACGCTTGAGGTCACTCGCCTTTGCTAACGTAACGAGACTTTTCATCAGGTCGGGCGTAATCAGGTTTTTCGAGTAATCCAGCGTCCAGCCAGCCGCCTCTGTCGTGAACCGCCGTGCACGGTCAGGGTCATGCGCGAACAACTCCCGTAGATTCAGGTTACGCCTCGCATTGATGTCAGCACTCACCGCACTCCATACGTCATGGTTCATCTCCACACTCCTTATAATAAAAACGAAAAGAGCAGTATACGATGTTTTTGACGGGATTGAAAGGATATTCGGATCGATTTCTTCAACGTGGGTGCAGGGGATTTTTTGCGGCCCTTCATTGCCCCATGTGATTACCCCATGTGCACGAACCTAACGTTGCCATTTTTTCTGTATTTCCTGAAATTCCGTATTGGCAACTGACTGTTTTTTCAATAAAATAATCATCATGAAATTAAAAACATTCATTGCCAAAGAGAGGAATCGTAACGAAAAATGAAAGCCATCTCCGTCACCGTCCACGGACAGGAGCCCGTCATGGTCTCATCTGGCACGCTCGTGCGTGACGTGTTGCCCCCAGTCAACAAAGACGGCGTGCCGATTCTCGGCGCGATCGTCAACAACATGGTGCAGTCGCTCTGCGTCCCGCTCCTGGCAGACGTGACCGTCAGGCCGCTGACCGCCATGGACGAGCACGGCTGGAACATCTACCGCGC
>WRML01000107.1 GCA_009777165.1 Kiritimatiellota bacterium | reverse complement strand
GCGCCGGGGCGGGACCCTCGTTATCGGCCGCCGGCGTGGGGGGGCCTGTCAGACAACGTTTTCCGCCGGGGGGGTCACCCGGCCCCCCCCCCCCCCTGTCCCCGGCGACACCGTCACCGCCCAAGTCCGCTACCGCCAGAAACCCGTCACGGCGACGATCGAGGATTTCTCATCCGAGCGACGTACCCTCCGCGTCCGTTTCGCCGAACCCGTGTTCAGCGTGACCCCCGGCCAATCGCTCGTGCTGTACGACGGCGACCTCGTGTTGGGGGGGGGGGTGATTCAATCAATCGCGATTCAATAAATCCTCACTTTTTCTCCGTGAACCCAGCTGATGATTGTGCTATACTTAAACATTCTTTTTTGAAAGGGATGTAGGATGAAGGTTGATAAACTGGATATGGGATCGTGCCGGGTGAAGGCGACGGTGAGGGCGGACGCAGAGGAGACCCGCCCTGAATATGACACCGTCGTCCGGTATTTTGTGCAGAAGGGTCGGATTCCGGGGTTCCGTGCGGGGAAGGTGCCGCTCGATGTGGTTAAACGCACGTTCGCGAATGAGATCCGCGAGGAGGTGAATACGCGCCTGCTGCGCTCGCTGTATGCGAAGACGGTGGAGCAGGAGAAGTTCAAGGTGGTCAACCTGGTGAACATCGAGGACGTGCGGTTCTCGCCGGAGACGGGGATGACCGTCGCGTTCGTGATTGACGTGGAGCCGAAGGTCGTCCTGCCGGATTACAAGAAAATCCCGGTGAAGTTTACTGTGCCGGAGGTGCCCGACGCCGAAGTGGAGGACAACATCCAGCGTATCCGCGAGGCGTATGCGAAGTTCGCCGAGGCGGGGGAGACCGATTACCCGATCCAGCGCGGGGATCTGGTGAGCTTGGATTTTGAAGGCACGATCAATGGCCAGCCGATCAAGGAGATCGTCCCGGAGGCGGCGACGATCGCCGAGGGGGTGGCGCATTGGACGCAGGTGAATGACGAGTATTTCCTGCCGCAACTGGTGGCGGAGTTGATCGGGATGAAGGCGGGCGAGTCCAAGACGGCAACGTTCACGTTCGAGGGCGCTTACCTGCCGGACGGCCTGAGGGGCCAGCCGGCCGTCTATACGCTGACGGTGAAGGAGGTGCGGTGCCGTATCCTGCGGACTGATGAGGAGTTGGTGCGGGAACTCAAGGTGGAGAGCATGGAGGCGTTCCGCGCGTTGACGCGCAAGAGTCTGGCCGCGCGCGCAGAGCAACAGGCGACCCTCAAGCTGGAGTCGGAAGTCATCGCCTTCCTGCTGGGCAAGAATGAGTTTGACGTGCCGCAGTCGCAACTGGACGAGGAGATCAATGAGACGCTCCACCGCATGGCGGATGACGCGGGGCGCCGCGGCATGACCAAGGAGGATTTGGAGAAGCACCGCGCGGAGATCGTCGAGAACGCGACCGCCACGGCGAAGCGGCAGTTGCGCATCCGTTACCTGCTGGCCGCCGTCGGCGACCAAGAGAACGTGGAGGCGACGGACGAGGACGTGAGCCAATGGATCGAGGCGGCCGCGCCGAGCCACCGGCTCACACCCATCCAGCTGCGTGCGCGCATCGAGAAAAACAGGCGCATGGACGACCTGCGCTGGCAGGTGCGTAACAACAAAGTGTTGAAACTGCTGGTGCAGACGCTGAAGTAACAGAGGTGAGAACAAAAGGGGTATTATGACGAGTGTTGAGAAAGCTTCAATGTTGGTTCCGATTGTGGTCGAGCAGACCGGGCGGGGGGAACGGTCGTATGACATTTACTCCCGTCTGCTGCAGGACCGCATCATCTTCATCGGTTCGGGGATTGATGATGCGGTCAGTAGCCTGATCATCGCGCAGCTGCTCTTCCTGCAGTCGCAGGACGCGGCGAAGGATATTTCGATGTACATCAATTCGCCCGGAGGGGTCGTGACCGCCGGGCTTGCGATTTACGACACGATGCGGTACCTCACGTGCGACATCGCGACGTACTGCGTCGGCCAGGCGGCGAGCATGGGGGCGGTCCTGCTCGCGGCGGGGAGCAAAGGCAAGCGTTTCGCGCTCCCGAACGCCCGCATCATGATCCACCAGCCGTGGGGGGGGGCGGAAGGAAAGGCGACGGACATCAGCATCGCGGTGAAGGAGGTCCTGCGCCTCAAGGACCGCCTGAATGAGATCCTCGCGTTCCACACCGGCAAGGAGGCCTCGGTGCTCGCGAACGACACAGAGCGCGATTACTTCATGTCGGCGGCGGAGGCGAAGGACTACGGGCTGGTGGATGATGTGTTGCTCAAACGCCCGGAGGAGAAATAAGGCATGGCGCGTCGTCCGGCAAAATTAACCTGCTCGTTCTGCGGCAGGAATGAGGATCAGTGCGTCATGATCATCCCCGGTCCGGATGGGAACATCTGCAGCGACTGTGTGGAGGCCTGTAACCACTTGCTGAAGGAGGTCTCCGAGAAGGAGACCACGGGGAGGAAGAACGCCGACCTGCCCAAGCTGAAGATCCCCCCCCCGCCCAAGATCAAAGCCATCTTGGATCAGTATGTGATCGGGCATGAGCAGATCAAGAAGATGCTTGCGGTCGCCGTCCACAACCACTACAAGCGGCTCTCGCAGACGCAGCCGGAGGTGGATGAGGCGTTCCGGGATGTCGAGATCGAGAAGAGCAACGTCCTGATGATCGGCCCGACGGGGTGCGGCAAGACGTTGTTCGCGCGGACGCTCGCCAAGCTGCTGGACGTGCCGTTCGCGATTGCGGACGCTACGACCGTCACCGAGGCGGGGTACGTCGGCGAGGATGTCGAGAACATCCTGCTCTACCTGATCCAGGCTGCGGGGGGGGACATCGCCCGCGCGGAGCGGGGCATCATCTACATTGACGAGATTGACAAGATCGCGCGCAAGACCGAGAACGTGTCCATCACGCGCGACGTGTCGGGGGAGGGGGTCCAGCAGGCGCTGCTGAAGATTCTGGAGGGGACGGTCTCCCGCGTGCCGGCGCAGGGGGGACGCAAGCATCCCCAGCAGGAATACCTGAAGATTGACACGCGCAACATCCTGTTCATCTGCGGGGGGGCCTTTGTCGGGCTTGACACCATCGTCCGCCAGCGGGAGGGGCACCGCGTCATCGGTTACCGGGAGGCCGGCGTCCCCCCCCGCACGGCGGAGACGACAGGCGCCCCCCCCGCGCCGGATGTCCAGCCGGAGGACCTGATCCGCTTCGGGCTGATCCCGGAGTTTGTCGGGCGCCTGCCGGTGCTCGCGTCCATGTCCGAGGTGACGGAAGACGATCTGGTGCGCATCCTGACCGAGCCGAAGAACTGCCTCGTGCGGCAGTACCAGAAGCTGCTCGCGATGGAGGGGGTGGCACTGACGTTCGAGGACGAGGCGCTGCGCGAGATGGCGCGTGTGGCGATGAGGCGCAAGACGGGTGCGCGCGGGCTCCGGGCGGCGATGGAGAAATTCATGATGGAGATCATGTACGAGGCCCCCGGCAACCCGGATCTCACGGACATCACGATCACGGCGGAGAGGGTCCGCAAATACGGGAAAGGAGAGCGTTTTTAGGTGTCCGGTGTTCGAGGTTAGGCACGGGACAACTAAAAGCGGACGAATCATGTTCTGCACATTACTCAAAGCGAAACTGCATCACCTGCGCGTGACCGAGGCGAACAAGGAATACGAGGGGAGCCTGACGATTGATGAGGACTTGATGGATGCGGTCGGTATTCGGAATCATGAGAAGGTACTGATCGCGAATCTTGAAAACGGCGAACGTCTGGAGACGTATGCGATACGGGGTCCCCGCGGCAGCGGCATCGCGTGCCTGAACGGCGCGGCGGCGTACAAGGGGGTCATCGGCGACCGCCTGATTGTGCTGGTCTGGTGCCAGTTGGACGAGGCCGAGCGCCAAACCCACCATCCGAAAATCGTCCGGCTGGATAAGCGAAACCGCATCGTGGCTTCGGCCGTCTGAGGAGGGCAAAAAAAGGGGGGGCGGATGACACCGCACGTGGGATGATTGGAATTTCAAAGCTGTATCTGAACAAGGTTGAGGTCTCAGACCCGTTGCGCTACGGGCGGCAGTCGGCAACGCTGCCGAGCCACTTGTTGCAATTTTCGGCGGACAAGAAACCTGTCGTGGTCTGGAATGTGACATCGCGCTGTAATCTTGCGTGTACGCACTGCTATGCGTTCGTTGGGCAGCCTTGCGGCGACGAGCTCAATACGCAGGAGGCGCTGGCGGTCATTGACGACCTTGCCGCGTTCGGTGCCCCGGTGGTGCTGTTCTCGGGGGGGGAGCCGTTCGTGCGCCCGGACATCCTCACGCTGGCGCGTCACGCGGCATCCAAGAAATTGCGTGTCGTGTTCTCGACCAACGGCACGTTGATTGACAAACCGTTGGCGGATGAAATCAAGTCCATCGGCGTGTCGTATGTCGGGATCAGCATTGACGGCACCGAACAGGTGCACGACCGTTTCCGTGCGTGTGAGGGCGCGTTCCAGAAAGCCATCGGGGGTATCCGCACCTGCCGCGAGGCGGGCGTCAAGGTCGGTTTGCGCGTGACCATGACGCGTGACAACGTCGGCGAAATCCCTGCCATCTTTGACCTGATGGAGCAGGAGCGTATCCCGCGCATCTGCCTATACCACCTTGTCTACAGCGGGCGCGGCGCGGAACTTGCCGCGCATGACTTGTCTGCAGCGCAACGCCGCGCGACGATCGATTTGATTATTGACCGCACCCAACTCCTGCATGCGCGTGGGTTTCCTGCCGAGGTGCTGACCGTTGACAATCATTGCGACGGGCCGTACCTCTACCTGCGGATGGTGCGTGAGAACAACCCGCTTGCGGGCGACGTGATGACGCTCCTGCGCATGAACGGCGGCAACAGCACAGGGCTTGGCATCGGGTGCATCAGTTGGGACGGCACGGTTTATCCCGACCAGTTCTGGCGCAACCAGCCAGTCGGCAACGTCCGCGAAAAGCCGTTCAGCGCGATTTGGAGCAACCCGCCCCCCGGCTCACTTTTGGCGGAACTGCGTCAGCGCAAACAGCGCGTGACGGGGCGTTGCGTCACCTGTCGATTCCTCGATGTCTGCGGCGGTAACTTCCGCGCCCGCGCCGAAGCCGCCACCGGCAACCTCTGGGGCGTTGACCCCGCGTGTTACCTCACGGATGAAGAGATTGGCTAGGGCGTGTTGGCACAAAAGGTTATGCTGATATCAAACAAGACCAAAGGTCTTGCGGATAGTAGAGCATTTTAAGTAAATGTGTAGCCGAAAGAGGGCGAAACGCGCGAACGTTCCAATGACAAGGATTTTTTTGCGTCCCGATGTGGTTCTCTAAAAAAAGCACCATCCCTGCCGGCATCCGCCGCCAGGGATGGCAGTGTCTTCTTCCCGCGCTGGCGCTAGACGATCTCGATGCGCTCGCCCGGCCTCACCGTCACGATGGCACGTTTCCAGCACTTGCCTGACACCTTCCGGCGGTTGCGGAGCGTGCGCGTCTTCTCCTGATGGTTCTGCGTGTTCACCGCCAGCACATGCACACCGAACTGCTCCTCGACAGCCTTTCGGATCTCGATCTTGTTCGCCTTGGGGGCGACCTCGAGCATATACTTATTCTCGTAAGCGAGCTGTGTGCCCTTTTCGGTGATCATCACGCGATAAATGATTCCGGCGTGTTTCATGCGCCCTCCCCTGCTTCGGTTTTCTTCGCCTGCATCCGTGCCGTCAGCGCCTCGAAGCCGGCTTGCGTCGCCACGATGGTGCGGAACAGCAGCAGACCGTACACGTCAATCTCGGCCGCACGTACCACCGCCGCATTCGGCAGGTTACGCCCGGACAGCATGACGTTCTCCTCGAACTGATCCACCACAATCAGCGCGGAACGCTCCACACCGACCTTCTTCAGCAGCGCCTTCATCTGACTCGTCTTGGGTGCCGTGAAATCGAAGCGCTCGATCACCACCACGTCGCCCGCCGCGATGCGCTCGCTCAACGCGCGTGTGAACGCCAGTTGCGCCACCTTGCGGTTGACCTTCTGCGAGTAATCACGCGGCTTAGGCCCGTGGGCCACGCCACCGCCGCGCCAGACCGGGTTCTGGCGGGTACCCACGCGGGCACGCCCCGACCCCTTCTGTTTCCATGGCTTCTTGTTGCTGCCCGCAACCTCGCCCTTGCCGAGTGTCGAGGCCGTCCCGGCACGCAAGCCGTTCTGGGTTGCGACAATCACATCCTTCACCGCCTGCTCGCCCTTGTCGAGAACGAGACGCGAATCTGCGAACTCCATCTCGCCTGCGGCGCCGCCTGCGGCATTAAAAACTTTTATCGTACTCATCGCTCCTATGCCCCTTGCTTTTTCAGTGCCTTACGGACGTAGACGATCCCCTGCTTCGCGCCAGGGATGGATCCCTCGACCAGCAGGACATTGTCCTCGCCGCGCACCTGAACCACGAGCAGGTTCTGCACCGTGCGGTTCACGTTGCCCATGTGCCCAGGCATCCGCTTACCCTTCTCCACCCAACCGGGGAGGTTGCGCGCGCCGATCGAACCGACGCGCCGCTTCGAGTGGCCGCCGTGCGTCATCGGGCCGCCGTGCATCCCCCAGCGTTTCATCACGCCGGCGAACCCGCGGCCTTTCGTCACGCCGGACACGTCAACATGGCTCACGCCCTCAAACATGTTCACGGTCACGATGTCGCCGGCCTTGACTTCCTCGCCGTCGTCCAACGCAAACTCCTTGAGGATGCGCTGCGGCTTTACGCCCGCCTTCTCGCAGTGCTTCACCTCGGCCTTGCTCATCCGCTGAGGCTTCTGTTCCGCGAACCCGATCTGCGCCGCACGGTACCCGTCCGTCTCAGACGTCTTCACCTGGATCACGGGGCACGGCCCCACCTCGATTACCGTCACCGACACTCGACGCCCCTGTCCGTCATAGACCTGCGTCATCCCGATTTTTCTGCCTATCATGCCTTCCATGGTGTCACCTTTCTGTTAGACCCGAATCGTGATATCCACGCCGGCCGGCAGGTTCAACTTCTTCAACTCGTCCACGGTTTTTGCCCTGGGCCCGACAATGTCCAGCAGCCGCTTGTGCGTTCTCATCTCGA
>WRML01000106.1 GCA_009777165.1 Kiritimatiellota bacterium | reverse complement strand
GTGAAATGAGAAACATTGTTTTCCGATGTTCATGTAGCAATGTCAACTTAAAATACTATAGTGAATTCACTTTAAAAGCGTACCGCGACAACATCCCGTTAGGGATGTTTCTTTCGGTAGAAGAGAACGCAAAAAAAATCATGGCATCCCCTCGGGATGCCTCTTTTAGGCGCATCCCGAGGGGATGCGGACATAGGGGAAAGGATGTTTTTCTACCGAGAGACACATCCCTAACGGGATGTAAGAATGGAACACATTTAACGTTAATTCACTATACATTCTGTCTGCCGTATTTTTTCACACAGAGCCACAGAGGCACAGAGGATACACAGAGGATTACTTTTTGTTTGCTCTGTGCAAACTCTGTGGCTCTGTGCCTCTGTGTGAAATGAGAAACATTGTTTTCCGATGTTCATGTAGCAATGTCAACTTAAAATACTATAGCGAAATCACTTTTAAAGCATACCGTAACAACATCCCGTTAGGGATGTTTCTTTCGGTAGAAGAGAACGCAAAAAAAATTATGGCATCCCCTCGGGATGCCTCTTTTAGGCGCATCCCGAAGGGATGCGGACATGGGGGAAAGGATGTTTTTCTACCGAGAGACACATCCCTAACGGGATGTAAGAATGGAACACGTTTAACGTTAATTCACTATAGGGTTTCAATTTGCATCGCCGTTCGCCACAACGCGGGGCACTGCGGTTGTCATCTCATAGAGCGCCGCAATCCTCAGCGCCAGCCGACGGTCGTCGGCCGGTGAGTAATCCGTCTCGATGCGCAAATACGGCAAGTTCAGTTCGTGCGCAAGCTCCTTGGTGTGGGAGCATTCGATGTCATACGTTAGGCAACACTGCCAGATCAGTTCCACGATACACTCGGGCGTGTAGTCGTTGACCAACTGCCGCATCTGCTCAAACCGACGCGTATTCGGTGTCATGACCGCACACGGGAGCTGCCAATAGAAATCGGCCAACGCCTCCATGGGGTCCCCCGCCGTCTCCGAGACGTCATTGAGGATCGGCTTGATTCCCGTGCAGTTCTCTTGGCAGACCACGATGCCGCCTTCTTTCTCCAGCAATGCGACCACCCGTTCCGCCCCATGGGGACACGGTACCCCCGTCAACAGGACACGCACCGCACCTCTGGCAGGACGCTGCTGTTCAGGGCGCGACGGAAGTTGCTGCAAGATGGCCTCGTATTGCCTCAAATCCTCCGGCAAGCCCGAGATCAGGCTTTTGAGGCTCAGCAGTTCACTTCCGCTCAACGGCGGTGCAGGTTCTTTCATGCACGCCGCCAGCGCACGGCGCAGCCGCCGTTCCTGATTCATCAGCCGAATCGCCGCGCGCAGTTTGGCGTCCGTGACTTCCACCGTGAACCGCGTTTCCAACGCCTTGCGCAGTTTCCGCAGTTCCAGGAGCCAGTGCGCACGGGCGTCCGTGTCGCCCGATTTCTGCGGCAGTTCCATGACGTGCATCGGATGATGTTTCGCCAGCAGCTCGTACATTTTCTTTTTGCCGTCGCACGTCGTTTCCGCAACGACGAGATCCGCCATCTCCAAAAAGGGATTCGCCTTTTCGAGGCTATACCCGAACGTGGATTTGATGAGCGGGCATAAGTTCGCGGGCAACGCCGTCTCCGCCGCCGGAATCATCGCCGCGTCGCCACCGCACAGGCACACAGGCAACGCTCCTGCCGCGAGGATAATTTCCCGCGGCGTGTACTCGCACAGGATCCCGACAAGATGCCCACCCGTTTGACGGAATCGTACCGCCAAGTCATGGCAATGCCCGACCATGCCGTCAAACCCTTCCATCATTTGATTTCAATCGCTCCCCAGTAGGCCGCCTCGCACTGCCACCCGTCAGGCTGGTTGACGAGCTCGACCTTCACGTGTTTCCCAGCGTAGGGGGAGAGGTCAACCGTGAGCGTCTGCCAATCCACCTTGCCGTCCTTTTCCTGCCCGATTTTCTTTTGCAGGATTTCCTCCCCGTCAATCTTCGCGACAAACGTGAAGTCGCCGTTCGCATGGTTTGCGATGGTGACCATCAGTTTCGTCGTGTCCTCCGGCACATTCAGTTCTCTGCTCAGCGTCACACCCGTGTCGCGGTTCAGCGGGTGCGTCATCACGACATCCTTACGCCCGTGGTGCTCCGCGCGGTAGCCGGGGTTCATGTCCGAGCCGTTGGCGGAGGCCGTCCATCCCGGGAGCAATACATCCAACGCACCCTGCACGCGCTTGGTCGGGGCCGGGTCGTCAATCTCCGCCGCGTGGGGTTTGAAGCGGACCTTCGCGTACTCCTCTTCCGTGAAGCGGCTGTTCGCGATGGGGCCCGGGTCCCAGCTCAACTCCAGCGGGCTCGGCTTCGCGGGCACATGGGGGATGATGAACACGTCGCCTTCGACGCGCCCCCCCTGCTGCACCACGATCTGCCGCGCGAGTTTCTCGCAGACCGCCTTCAGCTCGGGGATGTTGTAGGCGGTGAAATCGAATTTACGCGCCATGTCCAGCTTCTCCTTGAACTTCTCGGGCAACTTACCGTAGCCGAGCGCCGTGCCCAGCACCCCCGCCGCGCTCGACGGGTTACAGTCCGAGTCCCACCCGCACCGCGTCGCGATGATGATGGTCTGGTCCATGTCGCCGTTGCCGTAGAGCAGCCCCATCAGCACACACGCGCCGTTGATCTTCACGTCAATGCCGCCGTTCGACGCCTTCTGGTAGGCGGGGGTCTGGCGGTACTTCTTCAGGCTGAGCCGCCACGCGTCCTGCCAGTCGTCCGGGTTCTCGCGGTGCCACTTCACCATGTCGCGCGCCATCTCCGCATACTGCGACTCCGCCGGGATCGCCGCCAACCCCGCCGCGATGATCTTCTGGATGTCGTCCGTGAAGAACGCCTCCGCGAGCATCGCGCCCACGAACTGCCCCCCGTACACGCCGTCGCCGTAATTCATAATCCGCCCGAACGTCTCACCCAGCGCGACCACGCTGTTGGGCATCCCCGGCGAGATCAACCCCGCGAAATCCGCCTCGATCTGATAGTCGATGTCGTTCGGGCACTTGTTGAACTGCGGGTGCGACGAGTCCGGCGGCGCGATACCCTTGCGCAGGTTCTTGCGCCCCGCGTCATTCGCGCACCAGAGCTGGTACTCGCTGTTCGCGAAGTCAATGCCCGCCTGGCGGATGCTCACGTCCAGCCCGTATTCCTCAAGGCTCCGCAGGAACGTCATCTCCACATAGAGGTCATCCTGCCCGAACGCCTCATTGATCATCTCCGGCGTCCACTTCGGCATGGCGGACATCGGGATGATGGTGTCGTTCCACTTGAACTCCGTGGGGGCCCCCCAGCACACCCCGGCGATCTGCCCGACCCACCCCCCGAACATCCTGTCGCGGTACTGCTCAATCGTCAGCCTCCGCTCCCCCTGCCCCATCGCCGCCGACGCAACGACGCTCAACGCGATCATCGAACACAAGCATTTTCTCATGTGTAAGTTCTCCTTCAGTTCAAAAGTCATTTCCAGCGGATGGCCATGGCGCCCCAGGTGAGGCCGGCACCGAAGGCATCGAGGACGAGGATGTCGCCGGGCTTGAGGCGGCCTTGCTCGACGGCCTCGCAGAGGGCAATCGGAAGCGTGGCGGAGGAGGTGTTGCCGTAGTTCTCGATGTTGACGAACATTTTCTCCGGCGGCACGTTCAGGCGCGTGGCGATGGCGTCGATGATGCGGATGTTCGCCTGGTGGGGGATGAAGAGGTCCACGTCGGCGAGGGTCAGGCCGGCGGCGGCGACAACGTCGGTCGCGCATTCCACCATGTCGCGCACGGCGTGCCTGAAGACGTCGTTGCCCTGCATCTTGACGAAGCGGCCGGCGTATTCGGGGAACACGCGCGAGCCGCTGTTGGGCAGCTTCAGGATGTCGGCGTAGGTGCCGTCGGCCCGGAGGCGCATGGCGAGGATGCCGGTCCCCTCCTGTTCCGACGCGCTCAGCACGACCGCGCCCGCGCCGTCGCCGAACAGGACGCAGGTGTCGCGGTCCGTCCAGTCGAGGGAGGAGGTGACGACCTCGGCGGCAATGACGATGACGTTTTTCATCAGGCCGGACCTGATCATGGACCACGCGGTACCCATGGCGTAGATGAAGCCCGTGCAGGCGGCGGCGACGTCCATCGCCCCGGCGTTCACCGCGCCGATCGCCCTCTGCACCAGACAAGAGACGGAGGGGTAGAGAGTGTCGGGCGTCGTCGTGGACACGAGGATCAGATCAATCTGCTCAGCGGGGATGCCGGACATGGCGAGCGCGTCCCGCGCGGCGCGCGCGGCGAGGTGGGAGGTCCACTCGCCGTCCTCCGCCATGCGCCGCTCCTTGATGCCGACGCGCTTGGAGATCCACTCGTCGCTGGTCTCGACCATCTTCTCTAGGTCGGCGTTGGTCAGCCGCTTTTCGGGGAGGGCCTTGCCGACGCCCGTGATTACTGCCGTCAAATCCTTCATAACGTTCTTGCTCTCTGGGTTCATCTTTTTTGAAGCAAAGAAAGATAGTGTACACAAATGCCTTGACCTTGAACAGAAAGAACCGTTACGATAATACACAATTTTCAACGCGAAGAGTGAGAGTCCATGATTAAGAAGAAAGCTTCGATGGCAGATTTCGAGTCGTTACTGAACGCGCAACTGGCGACGTACCGCAGCGGGTTCAACCCGGGGGACCGCGTGCGCGGCACCGTGACCAACATTACAGGGGCCTACGTCATCCTTGACGTGAGCGCGAAACGCGAGGGCCTCGTGCCGACGAGCGACATGACGCTCGCGGACGGTACGCTGCGCTGCACGATCGGCGACGCGGTGGATGTCATCTTCGCGGGGATGCAGGACGGCGCGTTCCTCTTCGCGGGGAGCATCGCGTCCAAGCCGCCCGTGGACCGCACGCTCGCGGATGCCTACGCGCAGCAGATGCCCATCGAGGGGCTTGTCGAGAAGGAGATCAACGGCGGCTACGAGGTCAAGGCCGCGGGCCGCCGCGCGTTCTGCCCGTTCTCGCAGATCAGCCTGTTCCGGCAGGAGGGCGCGGAGTACATCGGGCAGAAGTTCCTGTTCCTCGTCTCCGAGTACGGCGAGGACGAGCGCGGCGAGAACGTCATCCTCAGCCGCCGCGCGCTGCTGGAGAAAGAGCGCGAGGCGCAGCGGCAGGAGCTGGTGGACGACCTGTCCGTCGGCATGGTCGCGACGGGCGTGGTCACGCGCATGGTCGAGTTCGGCGTCTTCGTGGACCTCGGCGGCGTGGAGGGGCTTATCCCGCTCAAGGAGATCGCGTGGTCGCGCGACGTGAAGCCCGAGGACGTGGTGAAGGTCGGCGACCGGGTGGACGTGCAGATCAAGGATATTGACTGGGAGCGCGACCGCATCTCGCTCAGCCTGCGCGGTGCGCAGGGGGACCCGTGGGACGACGCGGTCGCGGCGTTCCCGCAGGGGGCCACATTCGTCGGCAAGATCACGAAGCTCGAACGCTTCGGCGCGTTCGCCCAGCTTGTCCCCGGCGTGGAGGGGCTTATCCCGATCTCCAAGCTCGGGGGGGGCCGCCGCATCATGTCCGCCCGCGAGGTCGTCTCCGAGGGACAGGAAATCCTGCTGAAGGTCGAGAGCGTTGACCTCGAGAAACGCCGCTTCAGCCTTAGCCCCGTTGACGAGCGCGTCAAGGCGCTGACCCCCGGCGAGCTTGCCGAGGGCGTGAGGGCCGAGGGGATCGTCGAGTCCGTGCAGGCGTTCGGCGTGTTCGTGCGCCTGTCCGAGGAGAAGACCGGGCTGCTCCACATCAGCGAGACGGACACCCCGAAAGGCGGCAACCCCGCCGCGAAACTGGAGAAGCAGTTCCCCCCCGCGTCGAAAATCGAGGTCGTGGTCAAGTCCGTCGAGGGCGACCGCATCGCCCTGACCCTCCCCGCGAAGTGGGAGGCCCGCGGGAGCGGCGAGGGGGAGGGGGACGACCTCTCCGCATGGCTCGCGGACAGCAAGGGGGCCCCCCCCTCCGGCTTCGGTTCGCTCGGCGACGTGTTCAGTAAAATCAACCTGTGAGAAAGGAGTTGTTATGGATGATACGAAGTGTGTTTTTTGCAAGATTATTGCGGGGCTTATCCCCGCCACGAAAATCTATGAGGACGAACGGACGATCGCGTTCCTCGACATCGCGCCGTTTGAGAGGGGACATGTCCTCGTCGTGCCCAAGGCTCACGCGCGGATGCTGACGGATCTCCCGGAGGAGGATTTGCAAGCCGTGATTCGTGTGACGCAGAACGTCGGGGAACGCCTGTTGAGGCAGTTGCCGTGCGATGGCTTCAACGTGTTCCAAAACAACGGGGCGTGCGCGTCGCAGACCGTCCCGCATGTCCATTTCCATGTGGTGCCGCGCCATGAGGGCAAACCACTAAATTGGACTCCGGGGAGCTACGCGTCACCCGACGAAGCGAAAACGATACAGGCGAAATTGAGATTCTGAACAAACGAAAATGAACACGTCATTCCGCGAAGCCGTTGAGGAGATTTGTCAGAAGGACAGCCGCTATCTGCCCGAAGCGTATGTTTTTCTTGTCGAGGCATTGGATATGACCATGAAGACCGTCCGTAAGGTGAATCCGAACCATGGCCAACACGTCACGGGCAAAGAGTTGCTGGAGGGCATCCGCTCGTATGCGTTGGCGGAGTTCGGGCCAATGACACATGCGGTCTTTTCCGAGTGGGGGGTGCATACGACGCTGGACTTCGGCGCAATCGTTTTCAACCTGATCGAGAACGACCGCCTCGGTAAAACCGAGACCGACTCGATCGAGGATTTCAGGGGCGTCTTCGCCTTCGAGGACGCATTCCTCAAGCCGTTCGAGCCGCAGGGGAAGGGGATAAGGAAAACAGGTGATCAGGAGGTAAGCGGATGAGCAAACAAGGGCAACAGGATTCAACAATGACAGGACTCAAGCAACCCTTCATCCCTCCCCCCCTTCATCCCCTAATACCTTCCCATGTGTTTCCCGCGTTGCGGGGGTTGAGGCGACGGAGGGGGGGGGCGCTCCCGCGCCTGATGCGCGTGGATGCGCAGGGCGATGAGCCCGTGATTGCGATTCCCGATGTGACGGCTC
>WRML01000105.1 GCA_009777165.1 Kiritimatiellota bacterium | reverse complement strand
CAACCTGTGTTATCGTTGTCCTCCCCCCCCCCCCCAACTTTTTCCCCCCTGGCGAACTCCCCCCCCCCTTCGGGTTTTCCCCCCCCCGAACGGGGACCCCCGGGGGGGGGGGGTACGACAGCATCTCCAACTTCGGGACCTCTCCCACCTTCGGAGGGGGGGGGCCTACCCTCGAGACCCACCTGCTCAATTATGGAGAGGGGGGGGCCTTCGGGCTCGCGAGACACTCGCCCTTCCCGGACCTCTACGGGCAGCACATCGAAGTCGCGTTCCTCAAGCGTATCCGCGACGAGCAGGCCTTCGCATCCCCCGCCGACCTCGCCGAGCAAATCCAGCGCGACATCGTGCTGGCGAGACAATTCAACGTAAATGACTCCGTTGGGAAAAACAAATGAAGAATGTAATCCAGAGGGCCGAACGCCTTTTCGTCGTTGATTCGAAGGAGGCGGACGTTTCATGAATGGCGCGTTGCTGCTTCTCATCAGTGGCGGTTTTGGGATTGCCGCCTATTTTCTGTACGGGCGCTTCATCGGGCGGGTCTTGGGGGTTGACCCCGGCCGCGAAACGCCCGCCCACGCGCTCAAGGACAATGTTGACTATGTGCCGACACGTCCCTCCATCCTCTTCGGACACCACTTCGCGAGCATTGCCGGGGCAGGGCCGATCGTCGGGCCTGTACTGGCGGCGCAGTTCGGATGGCTGGCGGTCGTGTTGTGGGTCGTGCTCGGGTGCGCCTTCATCGGGGCGGTGCATGACTTCGGTGCGCTGCTCCTTTCCGTCCGTAACCAAGGACGTTCCATCGGCACCATCATCGAGTCGCTGATGGGCTATTGGGGACGCGTGTTGTTCCTGCTCTTCTGCCTCGCGACGCTGCTCCTCGTGATCGCGCAGTTCACGATTCTCGTCGCCGAGACGTTCATCAGCACCCCGGCCGTGGCAACGGCCTCGCTGCTGTTCATCGTGCTGGCAGTGGCATTCGGGATGCTCGTGTACAGGGGGGGGGTGGATTTTCTGCTGGCATCCGCCGTGTTTGTGCCGCTGATGTTCGGATGCGTGTATGTCGGCGTGCGTTGCCCGCTCGACGTGCTGAAACTCGGGTGCACGCCCGAAGGCGCACGCGCCGTGTGGTCGGCGGTGCTGCTGGCGTACTGTTTCGCGGCATCGGTGCTTCCGGTCTGGACACTCCTGCAGCCTCGCGACTACCTCAACGCCTATCTGTTGTACGCGATGATCGCGCTGGGCGTGGCAGGGATTGTCATTGCCGCGCCCGCGATCCAACTCCCCGCGTTCACGGGGTGGAATGTGCCGAACCCCAAGAGCGGGCTGAACGACCCCGTGCTGCCGATGCTGTTCGTGACCATCGCCTGTGGCGCGTGTTCGGGCTTCCACGCGCTGGTCGCCTCCGGTACCACCGCCAAGCAGGTCGCCAACGAAAAACACCTGTGCCCCATCGCCTACGGCGGGATGCTGCTCGAAGGGTTGCTCGCGCTCGTCGCGCTGATTACCGTCGCGTGGATGACGCAGGGCGAGTACGCCGAAGGACTGAAAACGCAATCCGAGGTGTCGCTCTTCGCGCGCGGGCTGGCCGGGTTCAGCGTCAGGCTGGGCCTACCGCTGGAGATCGGCATCACCTTCGTGTCGCTCGCGCTGGCGGCATTCCTGATGACCACACTCGACACCGCGACGCGCCTTGCGCGGTTCACCTGGCAAGAGTTGCTGTTGTCGCGCAACGCATCCGCGCCGTCACCTGCGCGGCCGTTGTTACGCGGCGCGTTTGCCAACCGCTACACCGCCACGACCCTTGCGGTCACCGCCTCCGCCGCGCTCGTGTTCAGCGCCGGGTCGAAAAGCCTGTGGCCCCTGTTCGCATCCGCCAACCAGTTGCTCGCCGCGCTCTCGCTACTCGGCGTGACACTCTGGCTTGCGCAGAACGGCAGGAGGACCTCCATCACGTTACTCCCGATGATTTTCATGATTGCCATGAGCGGCCTGGCACTCATCAACCTGTGCCTGCAAAATGTTCACGCATGGCGCACAGGCGGATTTTCCTCCGGCGGCGTGTTGACGATCGCGACATCCTGCCTGATTGCGCTCGCGGTCGCACTCACCGTGTTCGGGACTCGCCGCCTGTTGAAAAAAACAGGGTAGGGTGATGGTGCCCTTGCCGAACCGCCAATCCGAAAGGCTTTCTGCCGTTTCGCCTATTTTTTTTGTTTTTGTTTTTTTGAATAGTTTTGTGTTGTGTTACAGGTGAAAGGGTTGTAAAATTACCCGCCTAATCTTTGATTCAGAAGGAGAGAGGATTTGTTTGTGTACGTTGAGCATGTGAAGCATTGGCTACTGCAAAATGGCATTTCCTTTGCGATGACGATCGTGCAGGTCATCGTCTTGTTCGTTGCGGGGAAGTTCCTCATCACGTGGCTTGTCGGGCTTGCGAGAAAGGCGATGCTCAAGGTGTGTAAGGGCAAGCCGCTGATCCCCAACTTGGCGGCATCTGCCTTGTCGAAGATCCTGTGGGTGTTGCTGCTTTTGATTGTGGCGAAGTCTCTGGGCGTTGACACCACGCCGCTGGTTGCGGCGTTGGGGGTGACGGGTTTTGTGGTGGGGTTCGCGTGTCAGGACTCGCTGGCGAATCTGGCGGCGGGCGTGATGATTGCGATGAACGAACCTTTTGTGGTGGGTGACTCCGTCACGGTGGCGGGTGTCACGGGTGTGATTCACGAGGTGTCCATGATGGCGACGGTCGTGAGGGATGAGAGCGACAACCGCGTGGTCATCCCGAACAAGGCCGCATGGGGCGGCGTGATTACGAACCGCACAGAGAAAAACTGGGTTAAAAGGGATGTGACTAGTGGCTAGTTATAAAAAAAAGGAGAGATGAGATGACGACTACAATGCCGATGGCGACGCGCGTGAAGTTGAGCGCGATGATGTTCCTGCAGTTCATTATGTTTGCGGTGTTCTGGGCTGCGCTTTCAACCTACGTCAACAATCAGGGGGAAGCATGGGTATTCTGGAAGCCGTGGATTCTTGCGACATACGGGATCGGTTCGCTCGCCGCGCCGCTGATGGGGATGTTCGCCGACCGCTACTTTAACGGGGAACGGGTGCTGGCGTTCTCGAACGCGCTGTGCGCGGTGATGCTGTTCATGGCGGCGCGGGCGACGACGGGGCTGGAGGTGTTCGTCTGTCTGCTCGTCGCGCTGCTGTTCTATATGCCGACGTGGGGGCTTACGGCGGCAATCGCGATGGCAAACTCGCCTGCGGAGCAGTTCCCGCAGATCCGCGTGTTCGGCACCATCGGCTGGGTGTCGTCCATCGTGTTCGGGTTTGTGGCGATGAAAGCCTTTGACCTGAAAATTGACGGGACGAACATCCCGTTCTACTGCGGCGCAGGTGCGGCGGTTGTGGCGGCCGGTGTTGCGTTGTTGTGCCCGAAGACCCCGCCGAAGGGGAAGGGTCAACCATTCTCTGCGGTGGATGCGCTGGGGCTGAAAGCGGCAGTGATGCTGAAGGACAAGAATTTTCTGGTGTTCATCCTGGTCTCGACGGTAGCGATGATTCCGTTCAACATCCACTTTGCCTATCTCGGGGACTTCCTAACGGCGAAGGGATTCGAACAGATTACGGCAGTTGCGTACATCGGTCAGGCGGCGGAGATATTCTGTATCCTTGCCGTGACGTGGGCGATGCGCAAGTTCGGCGTGAAGTGGTCCATCGTCGCGGGCTTGGCGGCACTCGCGCTCCGCTATGTGACCTATTACTTCGGAGCAGGAAACTTGACGGAACTGGTGTACATCGGTATCCTGATCCACGGCATCGTGTTCGGGTTCCTCGTGGTCGGCGGGCAGGTCTATGTCGGCAAGACGGCGAAGCCGGAGATGCAGGGGCAGGCCCAAGGGTTCTATGCAATGTGCGCGTTCGGCATCGGTACGATTATCGGCACGTTTTTCAATGACGCGCTCATCAAAGCCTATACGGTTCCCACCAAGCTCGTGGAAGATGGCGACACCATCCTGATGGGCAACTGGCCGATGATCTGGCTGGTGACGCTCGGCATCTCGGTCGTCTGCTTGGTCGCGATGGCGCTCTTCTTCAACCCCAAAAAAGAAAAAACGGCTTAACCTAACCTGCAACGAGGGGGCTGGGGCCCCCTACCCCCGTTGCGATTTTCACGATTATGATTCGTAAAGCCCTAGACCGATTAATCCACAAATATCACGATTATGTGACCACGTTCCGTGGCCCGACGGGCGCGTTGCCGAGACTGTTGATGCACAAGGAGGAACACTCGCTCCGCGTGGCCATGGAAGCGCAACGTGTGATGATAGGGGAGGGCTGGGACAAATTTGCCCGCCACCTGGGCGACGCGGCCGCGCTCATGCACGACACCGCCCGTTACTTGCAGTTCCATGCCTTCGGGACATTCCGCGACAGCGAGTCCTTTGACCATGCGGAGGCTGCCGTCGGCATCATCCAGCAGCAGGGCTGGCTCGTGGAGATGACGGAGGAGGAGCAGTACAGCGTTCTCACCGCGATCCGGCTGCACAACAAGCCGGAGGTCCCCCCCTCCGTGACAGGGTTTGCTGCTGACCTGTCGCATATCGTGCGCGATGCCGACAAACTCGACATTTTCCTCATCCTCGAACAGGCGGTCAACAACGGCACGCTCGCGCAGCACCCGGAAATCGCATTGGGGGGGCTCCCGATGGAAGGCGCGCCGACCCCGGAGGTTGTCGAGGCGGTGTGCGCAAGACAGCCCGTGAATTATGCCGCGATACGCGTGTTTGCGGACTTCGTGTTGATACAGGTCGGCTGGCTCAACGGCGGACTCCACTTCAAGACTTCCGCGCGACTTGTTCAGGAACGCGGGACGCTCAAGTTCCACTCGAAACTGCTCAAAACGCTCACGGACGACCATTCAGGTATTGACCGTTGTTGCGCCGCCGCCAAACAATTCCTAAAAGAAAAAGCGAGCATCGAGGAATCGGCCCCGTGCCCAGATGAAAAGGCGGGATAAAGCCCGTTCGTGTAGACTGACCGTAGTGATCTTTTATGTCAACATCCCTTTGGGGGATTTCTCGTCGTCGTTCCACCACGAGGGTTTCTTGATGGTGATGCGCGAGATGTCCTTGGACGTCATCTGGATGCCTTTCGCGCTGACGCCTTTGACCAGCACATCGGAGGGCGTGAACTCTTGCTGGTGAATGCGCTGGCTCTTGGCGGGCTTGTATTTCACAAAGATGGACGCGGGGGTCCCCTCTTCGAGCAACAGCACGTCGCTCTTCTCGGGCGCGAGGCGGTAGTCCTTGTTCTGGATGAGCCCGCCGAACGCGAATCGCTTGATGTAGGTGAAGCCGTAGCTGGGCTCGGTGTAAACCGCCGTAAATTCCTTGTCGCGATCGTAGAGCCGGCAGTAGAGGTAGTGCTTGTCCACGAAGAATTTGTCGGGGGGGGGCATCATCTTGTAACGCCCGTCGTCCCAGACGATGATGAGCTTATCGAGGGATGAACATTTGAAAAGTTCTTCGCCGCCGCGGATGTCGGTACCGATGTAGCCGTTCTCCTTGTCAATCTTGATGGTGAGCTCGGAGGCGGTGAGTGCGCGGACCTCGATTTCTTCGAACGCTTCATCATTGATTTTCGTGAGACGCGGGTAGCGTTTCTTGTATTTCTCGATGAGCCCGTTGAGGTAGGCGATGGTGTAGTCGCTGAGGTGTTTGAGGTTACGCTTGGTGTCGCGCTCCTCTTTCAGGATGCCCTCGATCTCTTCGCGGTTCTTGTTGATGTCGTAGCGCGAGATGCGGCGGATGCGGATCTGGAGGAGTTTCTCCACGTCGTCGGCGATGATGTCGCGGCGCAGCATGTTGCGGAACGGCTTGAAGCCGTCGAGTACCGCCTGTTGCACGGCTTCGTAGGTGGTCTGCTCTTCAATCGCCTTGTAGATGCGGTTCTCGATGAAAATCTGTTCGAGGGTCTTCTCGTGGAAGAGGTCGTCGAGTTCGCCGAGGCGGATTTCGAGTTCGCGTTTGAAGAGTTCGAGCAGTTGCGCCGTGTTCGCTTGGAGGATTTCGGTGACGGTCATCTCGCAGGGGCGGTTGCGGAACAGCACGACGGGGCGGCTGGAGACGGTTGTCTCGCAGGCGGTAAACGCGTAGAGTGCCTTGGTCGCCTGTTCCTGTGTCGCGCCCGTGGAGAGGATGAGCTCGATCTCGACTTTCTCAGCGGTGTAGTCGTTGATCTCACGGACGGGGACTTTCTTTTTCTTGATCGCTTCCTCGATGTCGCCGATGAGCGAGTCGGTCGTCTTACCCCACGGCAGGGCGGTGATGACGAGCTTGTTGTTCTGGCGCGGCTCGATGACGGCGCGGATTTTGATTTTTCCGATACCGTCGGCGTAGTCCTTCACGTCAATCGTGCCGCCCGTCTGGAAGTCCGGGTAGAGCTTTCGCGGCTTTTTGTTTTCGATGATGGCGATCTGCGCTTTGAGCAGCTCGATGAAATTGTGCGGCAGGATAGACGTCGCCAGACCCACGGCGATGCCCTCCGCGCCCAGCATCAGCAGCAGCGGCAGCTTAGACGGCAGCAGGACGGACTCCTTGTTGCGCCCGTCGTAGCTGGGGATGTAGGCGGTGAGCTTGGGATTGAAGATCTCGTCGCGCGCGAGCTCGGTCAGGCGGCACTCGATGTAGCGCGTGGCGGCGGCAGGGTCGCCCGTAAAGATGTTGCCGTAGTTCCCCTGCCCCTCGATGAGGTAACGCTTGTTGACGAGGTTGACGATCGCGTCGCCGATGGACGCGTCGCCGTGCGGGTGGTACTGCATGGTGTGTCCGACCACGTTCGCGACCTTGATGAAACGCCCGTCGTCCTTCTCCCACAGCGAGTGCATGATGCGGCGCTGCACGGGCTTGAGCCCGTCCTCGACCGTCGGGATCGCGCGGTTACAGATCGTGTACGACGCGAACTGCAAAAAATTGTCATTAATCAGCTCCCGCAACGGACCGAACCCCCCATGCTCCGAGTGAGGGGGGGGGGGGACACCGCCCTCAGCATCATCCCCCTCGAGGACCGTCGGCCTACCGTTAGCCGTCGCCCGTAACATCGCCACATCATCGAACAGGCTTGGGGGTTCCCCCCCCCTGC
>WRML01000104.1 GCA_009777165.1 Kiritimatiellota bacterium | reverse complement strand
TCTCATAGTTCGGCATCCACGCCAGTGTGGTGACGATGTCCTTGCCGTTGACATTCCCGACCACAAAGTGCGTGATACGGAATTTGCTCGTCGCGTTCGTCGGGTCGAGCCCCGCGACATAGGACTCCCAGACCGTGTACCCGTTCGCGCCGACGGAGTTGGCGAGCGTCTCGTAGGTCAGGTATGCCCTGTCGTTGGCGGGATATACCTGGTCGAGCCACCAGTACGGCACGGGGACGGGCGTGGTCTGCGTCTCGGTGAGCCCGAACTCGTATGCCCCCATGTCCACCGTGCCGTTGATGATGCGTGGGTTGCCGTCGAGGTCATAGTCGCCGACGGCGTAGGCGTTGCTCCCCGTGTCAATGCAGGGCGAGCCGGACTGCAGGCGGAAGTTCCCAGCCGACGCATTCACGAAGAGCGGGTCGAACGAGATGTTGCTGCCGCCGTCATCGGTCCCGCTTGGTAATGGCGCGGTACAGGAGTAGGAAAGTGTACTTCCATAATGGTTGTAGGAACTACCGTAGGTTGCGGAATTACCCCAGACGATGCAGTTGTTCAGCGTGCAGAGTTGCGCTCCGCCGCCGGAGTTTTTTGCCGTGTTGCCCGTCAGCGTGCAGTTGTTCAGCGTCCCGTAAATCGACCCGCCGCCGGAGTCCGCCGAGTTACCCAAGAGTGTACAGTTGTTCAGTGTGCTGGAATCCGCTCCGCCGCCGTAGGTTGCCATGTTGCCCGTCAATGTGCAGTTGTTCAGCGTGCCGTAACACGATCCGCCGCCGTAGTAGAGGGATATGTTGTTCGTCAGCACGCAGTAGTTCAGCGTACCGTAATATGACCCGCCGCCTTCGGAGGCTGTGTATCCGTTCCGCAGGGTGAAGCTCGTGAGGACGGTGTTGGTGTCCCCTGTCGTCGTCCCCAGCGTTGCGCAGCGGCTCGTGCCGCCGCCGTCAATGATGGTGACTTCCGCGCCGTTGACGCTGGTAATCGTGATTAACTTATTTGCGGTTGAGATGGGTGCGTAGATGCCGTTCGTAACGATGACCGTGCCGCCAACGGCGACGGTGTCCACCCCTGCCTGTATCGCCCGCTTGGCGGTCGTCCATGTCCTCCCATCGCCCGTGTCGTCCGGCTGCGCGATGTTCACATAGACCGTGGAGGGAGGAGGGGGGAAAACCAAGTCATTCCCCCAACGGTTGCCGACGACGCCGAGCAGGGAGTGATTGATATACATTATAGTACCTTCTCGCCTATAATAACATGTGGCACTGGCTTGGACGGAGACCGTCACCCCCGATGCCGACAGGCCGCCGTTCACCGCAGAGACATCATACGTCGCGGTGGACGACGGGACCCGGATCGCATAAACGCCTTTCGCGTTCGAAACGGCCGCGTAGGTTTCACCATCACTGGTATTCTTTGCGGTCACTGTTGAACCTGACAACGGCGTACCGCTACTGTTCAATGTCCGCCCCGTAATCCACTCCCCCACTTTGTCCAAGGCCGGGGCAATATTAAAACTCACGCCGTCAAATGATGAATAATGATACGACGACGACACGTCAAAATTCGCCATGTTGTACCATGCGTCCTGCGAGCCGCCCCAGCCCATGTTCAGGTGCGCGTACAGCACGCCCGACTGATACCCGTAGCCGTCCGCGACGATGGAATGTCCTCCGCCTACGCGGCTAATTGACAACACCGTGGGTAACCCCGCGTCTAACGAACCGAGCATTGCGTTACGGACATCCGCGTTGTCTGCGGGATTGGATGTCGTAGGATTTAAGCGATACGAGAAACCAGACGCATAACCGAAATAGGTCTTCATCGCGTCAACCATTTGGTAATTCCATGCCCCCGATCCGCCCTCGGCATACTTCATTTGAGACACGACCCCTAAATCATACGTCAGTCTGCCGATAGCTTCCCGCTGGATATCGGTAATGGAAGACGTGGGGGTCAGCGGCATATTTGCCCAATCGTATACGCCCCCCTTCATCGTCAGATCTTGAGGATCGCCGTTAACATAGCATGTCAATGTGCTCTGTGCCACGGGCGTAACCGGGTACTGGTGATGGCGCATGACCTGCGCTCCTGCCGTCACGACGCACCCGCACAAGTAATTGTTCGGCGTGTAATAGTTATAAACATTCAAGCCTCCGACCGTAAACTGATTCCATGTGGACAGGACAATCGGTTCCACGCGCACGTCACTGATGGCGTCCTCTCCCTCTCCCGCAGCCAGAAGAGGCATCTCGATCTCTTCTAGCAGAAGTGCCCACTGGTACTCCGGCGGCAATTTCCCTTTGTCTCCGTCCCCTGCCGGGGCCATCATCGGCAGGGCCTGTCCCAGCGCGTCCATGCGTTGGGGCAGGTCGCGGTTCAGCAAGACCCACAGCTGGTTTTCCTCCGACTCGACAAGGTCCTCGCCGTCCGCAATCGCGATGATCGGCGAGACCCCCGTGTCGGCGGACGTGACGATGAACCCCCCGCCCTCCAGCGCCACCACATGGAACAGCGGCGTGTCTCCGTCCTGTCGGTTGAACGTCCGCACCTTTCGCGGCCCTGGCCCGACCTTCGCCCCCAACGGCGAGGGCGTTCGCGCCAGATACGCCTGCACCGCCCGCTCCGCCTCCCCCTGCGTGACGGGGGCCGCCTGTACCGCGCTTGCCACCATCAATCCCAACGCCACGAACATTCCCAATCGTCTCTTCACCCTTATTCCTTTTTTGATTGTGTAGAGGGATATAGATGATTTTCCGCAGACATTCAAAACAAACGTTTTTTTGTGAATGTTATTGCGGCTTTCCATCATTACCTTGTTCTTCTTCACGTTCCTGCCTGCCTTCCTAACGGTTGTTGTCACCACTTGGCGACTGTTGTGTAACCTCAAGGACTCCCCGTTCCGTGAAAGTCGGGAAGGCTCTAATTCAGATAAACTTGAACTCGCTACTTTTGGGCGGGCGCCCTCTTCTATTATAACGACTTCCCGACCATGGCCAGGACACCGTTTGGCGTTAGTTTATCTGGACTAGAACACCCGTCCCACGAACGATGTCCTTTTGCCTCCTTCTCAGAGGACGCAATTTAAGATATATCAAAACCATCGTCCGTTACAAGCAAAAATCCGCCTTTTTTTTTGACCTTTTTTTTGTTTCTTTTTTTAATTTTATACTGGAAAGTCCACTCCCGAAAATGATACGCTATCTGATTATGAAAACTGTCATTGGAAAAACGGTTGTTTCGGCTTGCCTATTGATGGCAGCCGCCGCAGGGTCGGCGCACGCGCAGGCACCTGTATCCGGGCGCTTTGTGCGGGTCGAGATTCCGAAGGAGAAGGCGACGCTCTCACTGGCGGAGGTGCAGGTCTTCGTGAAGGGCGAGAACATCGCGCGGAAAGGCAAGGCGAGCCAGAGTGACACGGCGTATGGCGCGGATGCCGCGCGGGCTATTGACGGTAACACGAACACGAAGTGGGAGGGGGGCTCGATTACCCACACGCCTGAGAATCGCGCGAACCCGTGGTGGGAGCTGGACCTCGGTACGGAGCAGCCCGTCGAGAAAATTGTCGTCTGGAACCGCGAGGATATCCCGGACCGGCTGAATGACGCGTCGGTCATGATCATCGGTACGGACCGCAAGGTGGCGTGGGAGCAGTCGCTGCCCAAGCCGAACCCGAAGTCCACGGAGCTTGCCGTGGACGTGGCGCAGAAGTCGGCCGTGGTCGGCCGCACGATCCAGCGCAAGTTCGAGCCGGCATCGGAAAGCGAGGTCGCCAAGGCCTACGAGAAGAAGGACACGTGGATCGAGACGCTGCTCGCCACGGGTGAGAAGCTGGAGGCGTTCCGCAACCTCAACCCCGTGCTGAACCGCCTGATGGCAGATTTCCCGGCGGACGCGGCGGACATTCAGCAGGAGTATAACGGGTCCATCTACGGCAAACAGTCGGGCGCGCTCAATGAGCTCGCCAAGCGTTACGTCAACGCCATGCCCGGCAACCTGCGCGGCGAATGGCCCAAGCGCGCGGCGGAGGTCAAGACGCTCGCCGACCTCGCGCCCGTCCGCGCCGCGTACCGCGACGCGAACGCCCAACTGCTGAAGCTGACATACCTGCAGTATTTCAATGCGGAGGCGATGGAGCGCGCCATCAACGGGTACGCCACGAAGTACCCGGCTGTCTATAAGGATAAGGATGCGCTGCTGGCGCGGCTGGCGGAGCTTGCGCCCGTCGCGGAGGAGGCGAAAAAGAACGGCGACGTGAGCGTGAAGTTTGAGGCGTCCAAGCAGGTTGAGGCGCTGATGGATGCGGTTTACCTGAAGCATCCGGGCGTGGACTTCAAGGAGTTCCTGATGGTGCGCCGTTCGAAGATGTCGCACCGGGGCCTGCCCGCGAACTGGCAGGGCAACTCCTCCATCCCCCTGCACGGCTACGTGAACGACGTGGTCCGCGTGCCGGTCAAGCAGACCGCCGACGCGAAGCCGCAGGTGGTTTACGCGAGCAGCAGTTTCATCGGCGACGTGAACCTGCACTTCGATGCGGACCGCATCGCCTTCGCGTCGGGGCTGAAGGACGAGAAGGGGGCCGACATGAGGGGCTGGCGCATTTTGGAGACGCGGCTCGACACGCCCGGCGTCGTCAAGGAGCTCACGCCGCACGACATGCCCGACATTGACTTCTACGACCCGTGCTACCTGCCCGACGGACGCATGCTGTTCGTCGCCACCAGCGGCTTCCACGGCGTGCCGTGCGTGACGGGCAGCGACTACGTCGGCAACACGCACCTGATGGAGAAGGACGGCTCCATCCGCCGCCTTGTCTTCGACCAGGACAACAGCTGGTGCCCCGTCGTGATGCCCAACGGCCGCGTCCTCTACCTGCGCTGGGAGTACACCGACTCCGCGCACTACTTCGCCCGCGTCATCATGACCATGAACCCGGACGGCTCCGACCAGCAGGAGTTCTACGGCAGCAACTCCTACTGGCCCAACAGCCTCTTCTACGCGCGTCCCCTGCCCGGCTCCGTCACCAAGTTCGCCGGCATCGTCTCCGGCCACCACGGTCACGCCCGCATGGGCGAGCTTGTCCTCTTCGACGCCGCCAAGGGGCGCCGCGAGACCGACGGCGTCATCCAGCGCATCCCCGGCTACGGCAAGCCCGTCGAGAACATCACGCGCGACTCCCTCGTGAACAACTCCAAGCCGCTCTTCCTCCACCCGTTCCCGCTCACGGACGAGCTCTTCCTCGTCTCCATGCACGAGAACAGCGGCGGCCCCTTCTTCGTCGCGCTCGCGGACATCTACGACAACTTCGTCCCCCTCTGGCAGTCCCAGTCCGACCACCTGCTCGAGCCCCGCCCGCTCAAGAAGCAGCCCAAGCCCATCCTGCCCGTGGACCGCTACAAGCCCGGCGAGAAGGAATGCACCGTCTACATGGCCGGCGCGAACATGGGCCCCGCCCTCGAGGGCGTCCCCAAGGGCAAGGTCAAGAAGCTCCGCGTCTTCGAGTACGTCTACTCCCCGCGCAACACCGGGGGCCACTACCACATCGGCTTCGAGGGCCCCTGGGACGCCCGCGTCATCCTCGGCACCGTGGACGTCGAGAGCGACGGCTCCTGCATGTTCAAGGCCCCCGCCAACACCGCCATCGCCGTCCAGCCCCTCGACGAGAACGGCAACACCCTCCAGCAGATGCGCTCATGGCTCGTCGGCGTGCCGGGCGAGACCATCACCTGCGTCGGCTGCCACGACCGCCAGAACGCCGCCCCCACCACCTCCCGCTCCGTCGCCAGCGGCAAGAAGGCGCAGACCATCCAGCCCTGGTACGGCCCCCGCCGCAACTACGGCTTCGAGCGCGAGGTCCAGCCCGTCCTCGACCAGGCCTGCATCGGCTGCCACAACAGCGACACCGTCGCCAAGAACAAGCTCGGCCAGCCCGTCCCCAACTTCGAGACCAAGCCCGGCTACGACCGCTTCTCCACCGCCTACCTCAGCCTCCACCCCTACATCCGCCGCAACGGGCCCGAGGGCGACTACCACCTCCTCACCCCCCTCGAGTTCCACGCCGACACCTCAGAGCTCATCCAGATGCTCAAGAAAGGACACCACGGCGTCAAGCTCAACCCCGAGCAGTGGGACCGCCTCATGACCTGGATCGACCTCAACGTCCCGTTCTGGGGCACCTGGTCCGAGCGCGACGGCGACCGCGTCAAGAAACAGATCGAACGCCGCAAAGAGATGGCCAAGCTGTGGGGCAACATCGACTTCGACCCCGAGGTGATCATCAACCCCTACACCCCCCGCGCCCTCCTGCCCCCCCCCCCCCCCCCCCCCCCCCCGCCCCCGCCCCCCCCCCCCCCCCCGCCGGAGGAGCCGCCGCTGCTGGATGGTGGTGAGTAGACTCTGGTTTCATATTCGCCAGTTTTGACGGTTGTGACTTCGCCGATTTCGGCGGAGATGCGTTTGGTGTCGTGAATGTAGGGCTTGATGCCTTTCATGCTATAGCGTCTGGAGACGACGGTGATAGTGACGATGGCGATGATGGTGGCGATAATGCCGCAAAGGACAGCAAGGTCTGGACTGAGGGTGCCCATGCCGCGAAGTTCATAGAGGGCGGCGGTGGTGAGGGCTTCGAAACGCTGGAACACGAAAGTGTCGATATCGGCGAAGTCGACGGGGACTTGTCTTTTGGCAGTGGAGAACATGGTGTTTTTGACTGAACTGGAGAAGAATTTTTCGGCGGTGCGGCCATGCGAAGTGAGCCAAGTGAATGGTACGGCATCTTGGATGTCGATGGTGAAGATGACGCCTTCGTTTGCGCCGATGCGGTTGTAGGGGTTGGTGCCGAGTTTTTTGTCTAAGATGTCGTCGTTGAAGGTGGTTAGTCTATATTCGCAAATATAGTCGGAGTCGGTGGGGGAGCACATGTTATCGACGATGTAGAAGCCGACGTAGTGGACGTTGATTTTGCGACCGAGTTCGATGGCGGATGCGCGGAGGGAAGCGATTTGTTCGGGGGAGAGGTCGCTGTAGTAGGCGATGGGTGCGCTGTCGTCATTATTATCGTCGCTGTTGTCGTCGCTGTCGGTGGGGGAAGTGCGGTTTTGGCGGTAGTCGGCGAGGGTGACGATTTCGACATTATTTTCGTTAAAATTTGGG
>WRML01000103.1 GCA_009777165.1 Kiritimatiellota bacterium | reverse complement strand
GGCGCGGTTGAAGCGGTGGGCAGGGATGAGCATCCTTGCGAGCCTCTGACAGGGCATGTCGCTCCGAGACCGCCCTGCCAGGGGGGGGATGACCTCCTGTCACGAACCGAAACCGCGCTTGCCCATCAGCACGAGATGGACCGTCACAGCGGAAACCGCGCGAAACTTGAACACCGTTTGGAAGCCATGGCATCGGCGCACGGGCGTGTCGTGGATACCTTGCGAAATGCATTACGACAGTCGCCCGAGTTGAAACAGGTGGAACGCGCGCTGGTGGCCGAGATTGCGCGTCTGCATCAGGCCCTCGGACACGTGACCGACGCAGACCCGCTCGAACGTGCGGTGATGGATCGCATCCATCTCGCGCAGGATAACGAGTTGCCGGAGTTGCGGGCATTGCCCACGCGGCTTGCGGCTGCCGGTGTGTTGCGGGGCGATGCGCTGGCGCGTGTCCGCAACGCCTTTCAGAAACGGTTTTCCGCAATCGAGGCGCTCGGGGTCCCCCCCGACCTCGACACAGAGAAAAAACGGGGGCCCGTCAGCGTGTTGGGCCGTGCGCTCGCTGGACAGATACCCGCGATTCTGCTTGTGGATGGACACAACGTGCTGTTCGGATTGCCGACACGTTACGCCCCTCCGCGCGGCGGTTCGATCAGCGAGACGGAAAAACGCGGCAGGCTGGTCAATGACATGATGAAGGTTATGACGCCGAATCCTGCGTCCCGCGCATGGGTTGTTTTCGACGGTACGATCCGCTCGGACACGCAAGCCGCACCGAATGTCCGCGTCACCTATTCGGGTGGGGTAGGGGAGCATCGCGCGGATGGTGTGTTGCTCGACAACATCAGGTTCTTTAAAGGTTCCGATCCCGACATGACCGTCCTACTCGTCAGTAACGACGCTGACCTCTGCAAGTCTGCCATCCGCCTCGGCGCACAGGTTGTTTCTGTACTCGAACTCGGTGCCTTTTTTTGAGTTCATCTGAACACGGTAGCACCGTGGGCCTCGTCGGTGACAGGAATGCCTACACAGGCGAGGGCGCTTGTGCCATCTGATGTACGGATCCCTTCACTGCTGTGACGACGGCACCCATGGTGTCGGCGGGGATGGCGTAGCTGACGGCTGTAAACCCGGCGGCTTCGAGGTCCTCGCGGATTTCGTCGTAGGTGTAGCACATCCCGCGTGCTGTCGCCGCGAGCATATTGATGGCGAACATCGCGCCGTCGAACGGTATCGTGCGGCAGGACTGCATGACGAAGTCGCGCACGGCGATTTTCCCTCCGGGCTCAAGGGCGCGGTGGATTTTTGCGTAAAGCGCGCGCGCGTGGTCGCGGTCGAACTGATGAATAATCGCGCTGACCCACGCGAAGTCGCAACCTGCCGGCAACGCGTCCCCATAGAAGTCGCCCGCCACAAACCTGATGCGCGGCTCATACGCCGTGCCGGCAAAACGCTTGCGGGCCTCCTCGATCGCGGGGGGCAAGTCGAAGATTGTTGCCTGTGCGCAGGGCAGGCGCCTGAGCATTTCCAGCGTGTACGTCCCTGACGCGCCGCCAACGTCAAGCAGGTGGCGGAAGGTGAGGCAACCGGCCTGTCCGAGCGCGTCAACCATACCGCCAACCATGTTGATGCCGACGGCGTGCATCGCCAGTACGAACGAACGGTAGTCCTCGGCAGGACCGAGGATGCTGGCGGCGGGCTGATGCGGCTTGCCAGTCGTGAGGACTCGCGCCAGCTCAACCCATTGACGGATACAATTGACACGGTGACGCAACATCGGGATGTAGGTCTTCGGGTGGTCGATGTCGAGCAGTTCGTGGTATCCGTCTTGTACGCGGTACACCGGTTCTGTGTCCGTTGACTTGTGCAGGATCTCTAACGCGGCCAGTGCGTCGAGCAGCATGACTGTCGCGCGGAGATCGGTTCCCCGCAGTTGGGTGAGTCCCGCCGCCGTCAGCGGCGAGCGGATCAGCGGCGTGAACAGATCCAGTTCCGCTGCCGCGCCGACAATACAGATACTCTGATACGAATGCGAAAACCCTTCGAGCGTTTTGACTGTCTCCGACATGACACCATTCCTTTCCTTAATTGGGAAACAACGGTAACAGATGTCCTGCTGTGGCGCAAGTGGTTTTTCGGATTCGATTGCGCCGATTCGATTGAACGGGCGTAAGATGCCATCGTCATGGACGTGGCAGTCCCTCTTGCGTGTGGTGGGAGGAGCATTATGGAGTGCGTCGGCTCGCCGCCGTACTCCAGAGGATCACAAAACAAGTTCCTCTGCACCCGTGTGCCGAGTGATTCACTTCTTTTTCTTCTTTTTCTTGCCCATTCGCGGCAAATCGTATAAATTCTCATGTCATGCAGGACTTATTGGGAGAACAATTAGCGCAGCCATTGAGTGTCCCATCGGACAAGGCACGGCGGACGGAGCTGGAGGGGGCGGTTGTGTCGTACATGACCCGCGAGCAGCTTGTGCCGCCGCTGACTGCGGATGAGTTGATCGCGCACGCGCGGTGCGCTGCGGTCAGTGTTGGGATGACTGCGGCAGAGTTGCCGTATGTGACGTTGTTGCTGAACAACGCGCTCTGGCGGGATGTGGTCTCGGGTGTCCCCTGCGAACGCCGGCTACTGTTGCTGCCCCGCTGCCTTGCGTATCCGGAGGCGTGCCGTGCGGAGCGTGACAATTTCGGGCTGCTGTGTGCCCAATGCGGCAGTTGCCCGATTGGCACGCTTCAGGCCGAAGCGGACCGCTTGGGTTATGTGACGCTGGTTGCGGAGGGCTCGACGGTCGTCAGCAAGCTGTTGTCCAGCGGGAAAGTCGATACCGTCATCGGTGTGGGGTGCCTCGACTCGCTTCGCCGGACGTTCCCCGTGATGAACGAGCATGCCATCCCCGGGCAAGGCATCCCGCTGCTCTCCGACGGATGCGAGCACACCTCACTGGACGTGGATGCCGCGCTCGCCATTATCCGCTCGGTGAAACCCGCGCCCGATGGCGGGCTGACAGACTTGAAACGCATCTCCGAATTTGTCAACCAGTGGTTCACGGAATCCTCGCTGAATGAGCTGTGTGGCATCCCGGCGACTGAGGCGCAGCGCATCGGCCAAGCGTGGATGACGACCGGCGGCAAGCGTTGGCGCCCCATGCTCACGGCGGCAATCTTTCAGGCGGCGGGGGGGGACATCACGCAGATACGCGAGGTGGCGGTCGGGGTCGAATATTTCCATAAGGCCTCGCTCATCCATGACGACATCGAGGACGGTGACGACGAGCGTTACGGCGTCCCCACTGTCCACAAGCAATACGGGGTCCCTGCCGCCATCAACGTTGGCGACTACCTCCTTGGCGAGGGTTACCGCCTGATCGCCTCCTCGGGGTTTGACGGCGAGACGCGCGCCACCATACTCCTGACCGCCGCGCGCGGGCACTGCGAATTGAGCCTCGGGCAAGGCGAGGAACTCGCGTTCTGCCGCAGACCCTCTCCGGTGACCGAGGCGGCAGTCCTGCGCATCTATGAACGTAAGACCGCTGCGGCGTTCGAGGTCGCCATGCTGGCCGGCGCGCGTGCCGCAGGGGTTGACGAGGCGAGGTGCCAACAACTCTCCCTGTTCAGTAAGGCGGTCGGGATCGCCTACCAGTTGCGGGACGACATTGACGATTTCCGCTCCGCGCCGGGACGCGCTGCGGATTTGCTTTCGATGCGGCCGACCATCTTCCTTGCGGGTGCCTGTGCCAGCGAGTCCCCTGACGTGCGCGATGCCTTGGGGGCGGTCTGGGACGGCGATGTCGAGGGGCGCCTCCGGCTGATCGGCGCAATCTCGAAGGCGGGGTTGCAGACGCGCGTCGAGCTGCTTTACGCGCATTACCGCAATGAGTCCGAGCGTGTCGTTTCGGCGCTCCAGCACACCGGACTCAAACGCCTCCTCCGTCGCATCATGATGAAGATGCTTCCGTGACCTCCCCGGAAAAAAAAACATCAAAAAAGCCTCTCCGGGTATTCGCCGGCGTTGACCAGCGCTTGGATGGCGGCGGTGACGGCAGGTTTGTCGTCGCGGTAGGTCACGCCGAACCACGCGCTCTCGGTCGGCAGAACCTCGACGTCAATGCGGCTTTCATTGATCAGCTCGTCAATGACGAAAGGGATGTACCATTCCGCCTTGGGGTTTGCCGCGTTCACGTCGAGCCATCCCGGGAAACGCTCGACGAGCAGATTGAACAGGCAAGGGAAGAATCCCCACATATTCATGGACACCCGTTCCGCGCCGGTGAAGAGGGTCGGGGGGGTGTCGGCGGTTTCGCGGTTCTCCACGCCCCCCCCCTGCGCCCGCGCCAGACGCGTCAGCTCGGAGACCGTCTCGAGCAGCCCATTCTTCACCTTGCACACGCCCCGCGCCACCGTGCCGTTCGCTGACAGCGTCTGATCCAGGCGGTAGCCGACCATCGCGAAGCGTGGGCGTAAAGGTAGGGGCGAGTGTCCCGCGATCCCTTGGGGAGGGGGGCTGCCCAAAAATGTGGCGAGTACGCGGAACGCATCCTGCCCGTAAAAGTCGTCTGCGTTGATCGCCGCGAACGGCGCGGTGACGACGTGCCGCGCAGAGAAAATCGCGTGCGCGGTCCCCCACGGCTTGGTGCGGTCGGGCGGCACCTGCCGCCCCCCGGGGAGGTCGTCCATGGATTGGAAAGCGTAATCCACTCCGACGATGTCCGTGTACTTCGCCCCAATCGTCTGACGGAAAACGTCCTCGAAGTCACGGCGGATCACGAAGACGACGCGGCCGAACCCTGCACGCACCGCGTCGAAGACGGAGTAGTCCATGAGGGTCTCGCCGCCGGGCCCCACGGGGTCAACCTGTTTCAGCCCGCCGTACCGGCTTCCCATCCCCGCTGCCAAAATCACAAGTGTCGGTCCCATCCCAGTATCCTCCTTTTACGTGAACCCTGAATTCCGCAAATTGTGGATCTGCCGAATCTGCGGTTCCCCAAAAAAACCGCTTCCCGTTTGAAAATGAAAGCGCTATACTATCACACATGATTAAAAATTTAAAGCGGCAGTTCGGGCATGATGTGCATCCTCTGGTGCAGTTCATCAAGTATGGGTTGATCGGGGGGTTGAGCACGGGGGTCAGCATTGTTGTTTTCTATTTGTTGGGATGGAAACTGCTGCCCTGTTTGACGCAAGAGGACATTATGGTGAAAGGGCTGAACTTAACCGTCCCGCCCATCTCCAAGGTCACACGCGAGTGGAACTCCATCGTCTGCAGCACCGTAGGCTTTGTGATCTCCAATGTCGTTTGCTACATCCTGAACCGGCTGTGCGTGTTCAAGCCTGGGCGTCACCGCATGATGGTGGAGTTTGCCTTGTTCTTCGGGGTGTCGGGATTGAGTTGGGCACTCGGTACCACAACGCAATGGACACTGATCCACCTGTGGGACATCCAGACGACGGGTGCCTTTGCCGCGAACATCCTCTGCGCCTTGCTCATCAACTATGCCATGCGCAAGTTTTTCATCTTCAAGGGTTGACGGCGATGCGATATCTTTTCGGGCCAGTCTTGTCGCGCCGCTACGGCACATCCCTTGGGGTTGACCTCTCCCTCCCCCCAAAGACCTGCACGTTGAACTGCCGCTTCTGCCAACTCGGCGACCCCCCCCTTTCCCGCCTGACCGTGACCCGCACGGACTCGCCCCCCATCGCGGACGTGCTGGACGAGCTACGCTGCTGGCTCCCGGAGGCCCCCCCCGTGGACTTCATTACCGCCAGCGGCTCCGGCGAGCCGACCCTGCACGCGCGTTTCGGTGACCTCTTCCGTTTCGTCCGTGCTGAGAGGGGGGGGTACAAATCGCTCTTGCTCACCAACGGCACTCTCCTCCCCCTCCCTGAAGTCCGGCGCGAGGCCGCACTAGCGGACGTCGTGAAAATCTCGCTCCACGCCTGGGACCAGGAATCCTTCGAGCGTACCGTGCGCCCCCACCCCTCGCTCCGCCTTGACGCGATCCTCGACGGCTACCGCGCGTTCCGAAACGAATTTGCCGGGCGGCTCGACCTGGAGGTCTTCATCATGCCCGGGGTCAACGACTCCCTCGAGCAAGCCCGGCGCATCGCGGCCCTCGCCCGCAGTTTCAGCCCGGACAGCATCTCGCTGAACACCGCCGTCCGCCCCACCGCCGACCCGGGGATTACCGCTTGTCCCCCCGGGCGGCTTGCGGATCTCAAAGAAATCTTCGAGGGGGGAGGGACGGCGGTCAGTGTGAGCCGTTCGCAGCCCCCCCCTCCCGACAACCTCTCACCCGAAGAGAGGGCCGCGCTCGCGTTGCGGCATCCAACCAAAATCGGGTAAGGATGAACGTCCCGCGGCTCCTAAGTTAGCCTTTCACCATTCGGATCCACGCCACAAACGAGTCCATCCAGGTTTGGAGGAAGTCTCGGCTTTCGGTACCGATGTTACCGTCCGTGTCGAAAAGACCCTCTTTGTATTGAATGTACACCTCGGGTTGTGGGAGCGTCGGCATATTGAGGAAAGACAGCACACCGCGCAGGTGCTGCTGCGCCATCGCCGTACCCATCGCGCCGAGTGCCACCCCGACCACACCCGCAGGTTTGCCCGACCATACGCTTTCACCCCGCGGACGCGATCCGACATCGAGTGCGTTTTTGAGCGTGCCCGAAAACGAACGGTTGTACTCGGGCGTGGCAAACAGGAGCGCATCCGATTCCCCGACCGCGCGCTTGAACGTCACAACGGCAGGATCCGGCGTGAACTCACGGTCCTCACTGAAAAACGGCAGATTCTCAATCCCGATACGATCGAACACGAACCCCTCCGGCGCAAGACGTGCAAGCGCAAGCGTGAGTTTCCGATTGAACGACTCTTTCCTGATACTCCCAACAATGACACCGACTTTGAGTGCAGACATGGCTACGGCCTCCTCCTAAAAAAGATGTGCATCACAACCTCATTTGCGATTAGTTTAACTCAACCCTTGTGGGATTGCAAGGGCTGCAGGGGATTTTTTTTGCGGATACACCATTTCTTTAAATACTATAGACACTTTTTTCAAAATCTCCAGCGTTTTATAGTGAATTCACTTTAAAAGCGTACCGCGACAACATCCCGTTAGGGATGTTTCTTTCGGTAGAAGAGAACGCAAAAAAAATCATGGCATCCCCTCGGGATGCCTCG
>WRML01000102.1 GCA_009777165.1 Kiritimatiellota bacterium | reverse complement strand
GGGGGGGGCCCCCCCCCCCCCCCCCCCGGGGGGGGGGGGGGGGGGGGGGGGGGGAGCCGCAGAGCGCGAGGAACGCGAGGATCGGCGCCGCGAACGTGCGGTCCTCGCCATAGACCCCCCTCAGCGCCCTCACGACCCCCGGGAATTCCAGCGACCCGACCCGGCGGATGACCCACCCCCCCGAGCCCGCCAACGCGCCGTCCGTATATTCCAGCCCGCGCGGGAATTTCCGCGCGAACACCTCCACCGCCCCCCTTGCGATGAGCGTCGCGCTGAGGTTGGAGGGGCTGTCCGGCGTGTCGCCCCAGCCGCCGTCGGCGTTCACGTTGTCAATGAGCCACCGGACCCCGGCCCTGGCGCGTCGCGCGTCATCCGCGTCGCCGTCCAGCAGGACGGCCGTCGCGAGCGCGGTGCTGAGCGCGCTCGGCGCCAGCTCACCCGTCCACACGCCCGTGCCCGCGTCGCGCAGCCCCAGCACCTTGAGGCGCAACGCCTCAACCACCTGTTCCCGGTTCATCATGCGTAAGAACATAGCAAAAATCCCGGACCTGCACAATACCGGAAATAAAAAAGTGCTTCTCTTCCCCAGCGTTTTGTGCTATTGTCTCTCGCATGAGTGATACGAAAAAAAAAGCGACGAAGTCGAAGTGGCGGCTCACGACACCCGTGATACTGACATGTGAGGTCTGTGGCAACACATTCACCCACCAGAACAAAGAGCGGAGCGCAACATGTTCCAAGGAATGTAGCTTGAAATGGCAAAGACGTATCGCCAAAGACCGGTGGCAGAGCAAACGGGAAGGAAAAAAATGGGAACCGCCTGTGCTCTCGCCAATCGAATGTGTCTGCACGGAATGCGGCAAACCCTTCACCCTTTTAACGCGGAACATTCGGACGACATGTTCGATGAAATGCGCGATGACGGTCGCCGCCAAGCACAAGCAGAAGATCACCAAAACCTGTGAGATGTGCGGGAAAAGCTTTGTGACAGATACGAGCCGTCAACAGCAGAAGACCTGCTCGAAGAAATGCTGGGTTGACGTTCAGCGCCTCAAACGGAAAGCACGTGAGTTGAACACGCAATACGGAAACCCCAATCACCCGGATGCGCGTAGTTGCGAAATCTGCGGGAAGACGTTCGTGAATGATCGGCAACGATCCATCTGTTCGAGCAAATGCCTGAGAGTATTCTACGATCGCCACAGACAGGCGTCGAAAGACAAGACCTGCGTGACCTGCGGGAAAACATTCAAGGTCAACTGCTTTCACAGCAAACGGAAAACGTGTTCGGAAACGTGCAGCCGCAAGTTGATTGGCAGTTTTTCGAAAACCAAGGATTTCTCACGTTTCATCGTGTGGCACACCCTGGTCTGCGTATTCTGCGGAAAAGAATTCAAACTCAAAGGGAAGCAGTTCGATTCCAGAAGAAAGACATGCTCACGAAAGTGCTTTCGCAATCTCTCCCGCATCAACGGATACAACATGCCGCTATTCTCGCCAGAAACCTATAAGATGATTGGGGAGAAATCAGCGGCCAACCCGAAAACGGGACATTTCGTGACCAATATCAACGCCAAAGACTATTCACTGACACGACCGCCAGGGGAAGTCTTCATTTTCCGTAACATGTCCTATTTTACCGACAACTACTGGGATGTGATTCTCAACACATCCCGTTCCCAAATGACGAACGGCAAAGCGAAAGCACGCTGGAAGCTTGAAATGATTCTCCCGTGGAGGGCTAACGTTATCCACACATGGAACGAATGGAAGTGGTACGACCCTTCGGTCGGTTACCAGCCCATGCGCAAGGTCATCCTCTCGCTCGGCAGCAACATCGAGCCGCGCCGCGAATGGATCGAGAAGGCGGTGCAGGAAATCGCCGCCCTGCCCGACATCCGCGACCTGCGCCAATCACCGCTCTACGAGACCGCACCTGAGGACGTGCCCGAGGAGTTCCGCGACCAGCCCTTCCTCAACGGCATCGTCACCTTCGAGACCCGCGTGCCGTGCCCGCGCGAATTCCTCAAGATCCTCCAGGCGATTGAAGACCGCCTCGGGCGCACACGTGATGGCGTCCACGGCTCGCCGCGCACGATTGACATTGACATCATTGACATCGAGCTGATGCGCGTCATCCGGCCCGAACTCGTCGTCCCCCACCCCCGCGCCGCAAAACGCCGCTTCGTCCTCCAGCCTCTCGTTGACCTCCTCCCCGACCACCGCCTCTTTCGGCATGACGGGACCGTCAGCGAACTTCTCCAGCAACTCGCAACACCTTGATTTCATCGCGGAGCATGGCGGCGCGTTCGAACTCGAGCGCGTCGGCGGCTTCGAGCATTTCGCGTTCGAGGTCGCTGATGACGGTCTGCACGTTGTAGGCCTCGGGGGACTCGGCGGCGATCATGTCGCCCGTAAACTTCCGCGCTTCGGCGTACAGGGCGAGGGATTCGTTGATGGCGCGTTTGACGCTGCGGGGCGTGATGCCGTGCTCGGCGTTGTACGCCTCCTGTTTCGCGCGGCGGGCCTGCGTGATGTCAATCATCTGCCGCATGGCGTCGGTCACCTTGTCGGCGTAGAGGATGACGCGTCCGTTGAGGTGGCGGGCGGTGCGCCCCGCGGTCTGGATGAGCGAGGTGGCGGAGCGCAGGAACCCCTCCTTGTCCGCGTCCAGCACGGCGACGAGCGTGACCTCGGGCAGGTCTAGCCCCTCGCGCAGCAGGTTGATGCCGACAAGGCAGTCGAACGCGCCTTTGCGCAGCCGCCCCAGCACCTCGACGCGCTCGATCGCGTTGATGCCGCTGTGCAGGTACTCGACGCGTATCCCCGTCTCGCGCAGGTATGCGGTCAGGTCCTCGGAGGAGCGTTTCGTGAGCGTCGTGACCAGCACGCGGTCGCCCCGCTCCGCGCAGCGGCGGATCTCCTCCATGAGGTCGTCGATCTGGTTGCCCAGGGGCCGCACCTCGACGGGTGGGTCGAGCAGTCCCGTGGGGCGGACGACCTGCTCGGCGATGACCTCGGAGACCTGCCGCTCATACGCGCCGGGCGTGGCGGAGGTGAACAGGATCGCGCCGACCTTGTTCAGGAACTCCTCGAAGTTGAGCGGGCGGTTGTCCTTGGCGGAGGGGAGGCGGAAGCCGTGGTCCACCAGCACCTGCTTGCGCGACTGGTCGCCGTTGTACATGGCGCGGAGCTGGGGGAGGGTCATGTGCGACTCGTCGATGATCGTCAGGAACTCTGAGCCGAAGTAGTCGATGAGGCACGCGGGGGCCTCGCCGGCCGCGCGTCCCGCGAGGTGGCGCGAGTAGTTCTCGATGCCGTTGCAGTAGCCGAGCTCGCGGAGCATCTCGAGATCGAACGCCGTGCGCTGGCGCAGGCGCTGCGCCTCCAGCAGCTTGCCCTGCCGCTCGAGCTCCGCCAGCCGCGCGTCCAGCTCCGCATGGATGCGCCCGATGGCGGACTCGATCTTGCCCTTGGGCATGACGAAGTGCTTGGCGGGCGAGATGATGGCGCGGAGGAGCGGCGGGCCGGCTTTGCCGCTCACGGGGTCGAAGCCGCGCAGCTCCTCGATCTCGTCGCCGAAGAACGAGACGCGGATGCCGGAGGTGTTGTACGACGGGAAGATGTCCACCGTGTCGCCGCGCACGCGGAACGTGCCGGGCAGGGAGTCGTAGTCGTTGCGCGTGTACTGTATCGCGACGAGCAGGGCGAGCATCTCGTCGCGCACGAGGGTCTGGCCGGGCGTGAGGTCGACGAGCATCTCCTTGTAGTCGTCGGGCGAGCCGAGGCCGTAGATGCAGGAGACGGAGGCGACGATGATGACGTCGCGCCGGCCCAGCAGGGAGTTGGTCGCGCCGAGGCGGTAACGCTCGATCTCGTCGTTGACGGAGGCGTCCTTCTCGATGTACGTGTCCGTCTGGGGGATGTAGGCCTCGGGCTGGTAGTAGTCGTAGTAGCTGATGAAGTACTCGACCGCGTGGCTCGGGAAGAAGGACTTGAGCTCGGCGAAGAGCTGCGCGGCCAGCGTCTTGTTGTGCGAGATGATGAGCGCGGGGCACCCCCATTCGCGGATGACGTTCGCCATGGTGAACGTCTTGCCCGAGCCGGTCACGCCTTCGAGCGTCAGGCGCCGCGCCCCTGCCCGGAGCCCTTCCGCCAGGCGCGCGATCGCCTGCGGCTGGTCGCCCGCCGGATCATACGGCGCGTCAATCGTGAAATTCGCTTTGGGGTCAATACGCATAACGGTTCGTTCATTAGCGACAATTACGGAGCGTTTTGTGTTTTCACGGCGAGGGAAAAATGCGCCCATGCCTCGTCGAAACGTCCTTCGAGTTGCGCGTCGTAGAGTTCGGCGAGCAGTTTTCCCATTGGGGGACCGGGAGGGATGCCAAGTGCCAGCAAATCGCGCCCGCGGATTTTCGGCTCGGGCAGCACAGGCTCGTCCGTGAAGGCATCATACTGGGATTTCAAAAAGTCCCATGTGGAGAAATCGCCGTTGCTGTGCTTGATGTCGAGCCGCACCAATTCCAACATCTTCGGGAAGTGCGGTCCGCCCAAAAAACGGCGCAGTTTCGCCCGCCGCATATTCTGCGCATCCACAAAGTGCATGTGTTCGCTCACCAGCGCACTCACCGTCTCGATACGCTCCGTCGGGAATTTGAGCCGCGTCAGGATGGATTTCGTCATCCGCACACCGATGGATGCGTGACATGGAAATCGGATGCGCAGTTGCCCTGTCGTGTCGTCCGGGGCGACACAGAACGCGGCGGGTTTCCCGATGTCGTGAAACAAGACCCCCAGCGTCAGATCCGGGTCGCGCGGTGTGGGGAGGTCATCCAGCATCAGGCAGGTGTGCGTCCAGACATCCCCCTCGGGATGATACTGGGGGGGCTGCTCCACGCCACGCAGTGCAAGCACTTCGGGCAGTACCTGCGCCAGCAAACCCGTCTCCAGCAACAGGTCCAACGCCGCCGAGGGACGCGGCGACTCACACAGCATCCGCACCAGTTCCGTGGCGACACGCTCCGCGCTCACGCGCTTGATCCATCCGGCATGACGCGCAATCGCCTCGCGCGTACCATCGTCCAAGCGAAACCCCAGCACAGCCGAAAACCGTACCGCCCGCAACATCCGCAGATGGTCTTCACGGAAACGCGCCTCGGGATCGCCGATTGCACGGATGACCCGTGCGTCCAAATCCGCCAGGCCGCCCACAAAGTCAATGACCTGCCCGCTCTCCGGGTCACGGAATAACCCGTTCACGGTGAAGTCACGCCGTTGCGCGTCGTGCTCAGGGGTGGCGAAGCAGACTCCCTCCGGGTGCCGCCCGTCCGTGTAGGGGCCATCCGTGCGGAACGTCGCCACATCGAACGAGAAACCATCCCGCTGAACCAGAATCACACCGAACGCTTTCCCCACAGAAACCGTATGCCCCTCAAACAATTTCTCCACCTGATCGGGCGATGCGGAGGTGGCAATGTCAACATCCTTGAGCGGCCGCCCAAGCAGCGCGTCGCGGACACACCCCCCGGCAAAATAGGCCTGAAACCCGGTGCGCGTCAAGTCCCGCGCAATCCCGCGTGCCGCATTCATCCTCGTGTCAGTTCGGTCATCCATCTGGGCATTATCACTCAGCAAACCTGAAGGGTCTCGCACAACATCACAAACCAGAAATGCACTCTCCATTGGGCCTTTATGAGGCATCTCAAGTGAACTCGCTTATTACGGCTTCCATTTGAAGATTATGTTCTTGCCCTTGTAGTCGTCCTCCAGGAACACGACATACGTCCCGTCCTTGAGACGGCGCACGAGCATGGACTCCTCCAAGTCGAGCAGGCCGATCTCGCCCGCCTTGTCCTCGGACGACATATTGCCCACGAAGCTCCCGTCCGCCAGCGAGAACACCTTCACATATGCGAAGCGCACCTCGTCCTCCTTCAGCCCGCGCGTGTAGCAGACGAAGACGTAGTCGCCGACGGCCTCGAACGACATCGGCTCCTTGGACTCATGCCCGGCCCCCCCCGCGTCATACGGCAGGACGATGGACCACATCAGCTCGGGGTTCGCCGTGCTGACCCCCCTGTAGGCGCACAGCACGGGGCCCATGGGCTTCCAGTGCTGGTTCTTGTGCGCCTCGTTATTCCCGCCGAACAGCGCGATGTCGCGCGCGCGGTCGAGCTTGAACCGCCGCAGTTGCGTGAGTTCCTTCGGGCGCGCGTAGGTCAGGGGGGCCTCCCACGCCCACGTCGGGATACCCTTGGCGGTGAACGCCTTGAAGGGGGCCCCCACCGCCGCGTCGCGCCCCACCTGCCAGATTGTGCCGTCGTCGTCCGCAAAAACGGGGACCCCCTGCTGACGCTCCAGCGGCTGGTACTCGTCCGCCTGGAACTGGCCGTCGCCGTTCAGGTCCGTCCACACCCACGTCTTGGGTTCGGGGCGGTGGGGGGGCCAGTTGTCCGGGCAGCCGCTCAGGTTGCGGGTGTAGAACATGGCGGGGATGGCGGTCTCGCCGTCCGTCCGGGGGTTGAAGCGGTAGGCGATGATGAATTCGCGCGTCATGGACGTGACGAACAGGAGCGGCTGCCCCTGGACGCGCGTGAACCGCGCCGCAGACGGCCACAGGCGTATGCGCGGGTCGTCGGGGTACTTCCACGGGTTGGCGGTGTACGCGGCATACGTCATCTGTTCCCCGGGGGGCCTCGAGAAGTCCACCTCGAACCTGCGCTCCTTGGAATAGATCGCCCGCTCCGTGTCCTTGTCGAGGTCCGCCACATCCACGAAGAACAGCCCGTACCTGCGCCACCGCAGCTTCCCGTTTGGCGTGTACGACTCGATCACCGTGCCCCCCCCCGCCGTGTTGCCGCTGGAGGCGACGTAGAAATTCCCGTCCGCGTCGCACCCCGCGCCCACGGGGTTGTTGAACCGCCTGTCGCCGACCTTGCCCGCCACCGGCCCCCCGAAGATTCCGCCGCGCTCGCCGAACGTGCCGCGCTGCCTCGGCCGCCTGTCGCGGAGGCCCTCGAAGATCAGTACCTGCTGCGACACGCCCGCATCGCACATCAGCAAACGGTTGCGCTTGTCAACGGAGATGCTCGTGGGGCGTACGGCCTTGTCCAGCGCGGTCTGGCGGACCACCCTGCCGTCCTGGGGGTCACAGGGGGGGAGCGTCCATGCTTCTGGGGGGCGAGCGCCCCCGCGAGCCACAGACGGCTCGCGGGGACGCT
>WRML01000101.1 GCA_009777165.1 Kiritimatiellota bacterium | reverse complement strand
GCCATCGGGCTTTGCCCGGCGGGGGCCCCCAGCCGCTTACGAAGCCCCCCCCCCTGCGGCGCCGCCCCCTGCAGGATACCCCCCCCCGCCGCTTTCTCCTGCGGGAACATCTCATACACCGCCGCACCTCCGGGCAGCGTCATTGCCAGCCCCATCATCACAATTAAGGTCTTTTTCATCTTCCCCTTCTCTTTCCTCCTTGTGTCCGATACATAAGCATATCCTTTCCACTTCCACAAAACAAGTCGTTTTTTTATCCGATGGTAATCCGATGGTAATAGGGAGGAGACCTAGGGGACGAAGGGGACGAAAGAACATCCCCCCCTCCCTATGTCTCCTAGGTCCCTTAGGTTCCCTTTCGCATGCGCGAGGACTTTCAGCGTTCGAACGTGGGGGGGGGTATCCTGCTCCCTAAGGCGTACAGGGAACAGGATGCTCCCCTCACCTTTGGGCAGGCGTATCACAAGCCAAAAACACAAAACAGCAAACGCTTTAGGGCTGGACACGGCAAGACATTCGGAGTAAAGTATCGGCTATGTTCACTGGTTAGTGTTCAACCAAAAGGAAAGGAACGTATGAAAAAGGTAGCAGTCGTGATGGCAGGGTTGGTGGCGGGAAGCGCGTTCGGCGCGGACACGCCCCGGGAGTGGATCGAGCTGAAGGAGTACAAGTGCTCGAGCGCGGAGGTGCGGGATAAGCTGGTGGCGGTGTTCGACGCGGCGCTCATCCCCGCGCTGAACCGTCAGGGCGCAAAGAAGGTGGGCGTGTTCTGGACGGACAAGGAGACGAATGACGGCAAGGATGATTTCGGCACGTCCGTCTTCGTGGTGGCGGCGTTCGCGGACGCGGCGGCCTGCCTGACGGAGGAGCGGGCGCTGCTGGCGGACGCGGCGTTCATGGGGGCGGCGGCGGCGCTGTTCGAGGCGCCCATGAAGGAGCCGCTCTATGACAGTTGCTCGAGCGCGGTGTTGCAGACGTTCGCGACGTGCCCGACGGTCGAGCAGGTGGCGAAGTCGGATAGCCGCCTCTTCCAGTTGCGCATCTACAACAGCTACACGCCGGAGCGCAACGCGAAGAAAATCGCGATGTTCGAGAGCGGCGGGGAGATCGCGATCTTCCGCACGTGCGGGATGCCCCCGGTCTTCTTCGGCGAGGCGGTCGCGGGCGCGATGCTGCCGAACCTCACGTACATGGTGGCGTTCGAGGACAAGGCCCAGAAGGATGCGGCGTGGAAGACGTTCATGGAGCACCCGGACTGGATCAAGCTGAAGGCGGACACGCAGTACAAGGACACCGCGAACAAGATCGTCAACGTCGTCCTGCGCCCGTCGAAGGGCTCGCAGTTGTAAGGGCTGTATGGAATGAATTTTTACCACAAAGGACACAAAGGGATTTCACAAAGAGCACAAAGACAATGATACGATTGTCTCTGCGCCTCTGCGAGAAAAAATCCGAAGCAATGCCTTTGTGTCCTTTGTGAAAATTCTTTGTGTCCTTTGTGGTTAAACAAAAATGACGTTGATGTCGGAGAGAGCGACTGTCGCCATGGTCCGTTGCGCGGATTACGGCGACGGGTTGGGGGGGGCGGTCGAACGCGCGTTTTCGCTTATGGAGGGCGAGCGTCCTCGCGAGCCGAACGTGGCGGATTTCTCCGGCAAGCGCGTCCTCCTGAAGCCCAACCTCCTGACCGACCGCCGTCCCGAGCAGGCCGTCACCACGCACCCGGAGGTCGTGCGGCACGTCATCCGCTGGTTCAGGCGGAGGGGGGCGGAGGTGTCGGTCGGCGACAGCCCCGCCAGCACCGCGAACCTGCAAAACGTGTGGCGGCTTTCGGGCATCGGGGGGGTCTGCGCGGAGGAGGGGGCCCCCCTGATCTCGTTCGAGCAGGCCGGGGCCCGTTTGTTCGAGCAGGACGGCTTTGCGTTCTCGGTCGCCCAGCCCGTGCTGGATGCCGACCTCGTGGTGAACCTGCCCAAGGTGAAGAGCCATTCGCTCTCCATGCTGACGGCGGCGGTGAAGAACATCTACGGCGTGCTACCGGGCTACTCGAAGACGATGTATCATCGCCAGTATCCGAAGCTGGCGGTGTTCGGGCGGCTGGTCGCGGCAATCTGGAAAGTGATCCCCCCCTCGGTGACGCTGGCGGACGGTGTCGTGGGCATGGAGGGACAGGGCCCCGCCAACGGGCGGCCCGTGCCGCTCGGTTTCTTGGCGGCGTCCGAAAACCCGTTTGCGCTGGACCGTACGCTGTGCGGGATGCTGCGCATTGACGCGCGGCGTGTGCCGTACCTCGTGGACGGCCTGGGGGGGGACTACTCGTGCGTGGGCGACACGGTTACGGTCGGGGCGTTCGACGTGCCATCCGGGGCGCACATCCTGAACATCCTTCCGCAGCGGCTGGCGGACGTGTTCGGGAAATTGGTCTGGGTACGCCCCGCGTTTTCGGAGGCGGCGTGTGTCGGGTGCGGGAAATGCGCGGAGGCCTGTCCGGTCCATGCGGTCGCGTGGTCGGAGGGGACGCGCAAGCCCGTGCTGAAACGCGACGCGTGCATCAGTTGCAGTTGCTGCCACGAGGTCTGCCCCGCAGATGCCATCCGCATGACGCAGTCGCGCATCTTGAGGATGACCATGGCGTTTAAGGGAATGTAAGCAAGAGCAACAGGATTGACGAAGGATTTTTTGACAGGATTTCCCCTACGGGGCGCATATGTCCAGAATTTGACAGGATTGTTTTGATAAAAACCTTTGTGGCCTTTGTGCCTTTGTGTGAGAAAAAAAAACGGATGATTTTTTTGACAAGATTACAGGATTGACAGGATGATTTTTGGACAGTATTATGCTGTGCATAATGAAAAAGGAAAGGAAGGATCAAATGAATGAGCAGGACTCAAAAAACCGTAACGTTTCAGAGAAACGCAAAAACCTCTATGCGTTCGGAATCGGGCTGACCGTGTTAGGCGCGGTGATGATTGTGGTCGGCTTTGCCGGGTTTGTGCTATCTGGTATTTTTGGTGATGGCCGCGGGAGGGGATTCCGTCCCGATATTATCGCTTTTTTCCTTACCTTCGGCGGCGGCATGGGCGTTTCGGTACTCGCTCACGTCATCAGAGAGATTGCCGCGCGTGGCGTGGCGGGGTCCGGGCTGGTGCTTGACCCTGAAAAGGCGCGGAAGGATTTGGAGCCGTGGTCGCGCATGGGCGGCGGTATGATCCGGGACGTGCTGGACGAGAGCGGCATCGCGCCGAAACCAACGAACAGCCAGCAGCTCCCGCTTGATGAAAAACTGCGGCGACTGAACAGCCTGAAGGACGACGGGCTCATCAGCGAGGCCGAGTTTGAGGCGGCGCGGAAAAAAATCATGTCGAGTCTTCTTTAATGAATTTTTGACAGGATGACAGGATTCACAAGATTTTGTTATCAAAACCTTTGTGTCCTTCGTGCCGTTGTGTGAGAAAAAAACGATGGTCAACAAAAAAGAGAGGGGTGCATGAAACACAAACTCCAGCGTTTCCTGAAGGCATTCTTCTGGTGGGACAACCCCAAGGCAGGGGCGTTGTTCGGGACGCTGGTTGTCACCATTGTCGGGATTCTCCTCTCTGTATTCGCGGCTTGTTTCACGCTCTCAAATGACTTAGGGGTATTTTGCCGGACATGGGCTTATAGCTTGTTTGTGGTTCTTGCTAGCCTTGTGATCGGTCTGCTGGTCTATGCCGCCATCTTGATGTGGCATTACGCTACTTTCCTCGCCCGTCACCGGGTTGGGCTTTCCTTGTGGAAGTCCGTCGTATGGGGGTTTACGGTCGTCATTCTCCCCCTCGGAATCTTCACGTTCTGGTTGCCGTGCCTCGTGAAACTTCGCGAGCGAAAAGCTCTGAAGTTGTTTGCTGGATGGTTTCTGTTGACGTGCGTCACCGTGGCGTTCAGCATTGCCCTGAAGTTACCCAACGATCACGTCGCAATGTGCGCCGCGAACGTTCCATTGTTGGCGTTATGGGTCATGATGCTCATGTCCATCTCCGATGTGAGGCGGGTCGGCCGTTGGGCGTACCTGCCGCCTGTTCTTTTGGCATTGTGGCACCTTTGCGTCATTGCGCTGAACCTGCGTCTGGACGCTTGCGTGGCACGCCATATCCTGGAAGAACAGCGGGAGAGCAGGTCATCACTGACGTGGGAAGAGGCTTTCCATACCTACACGAATGGTGTTTCCGTGAGCGACGAACCCTACAGCATCTTGATGTCTGAAGAGATGCGTCACATTCTAAAGGCAAGCTATCCAAAAGACTTCTCGCCCTGGCATTTTTCAGACGAGGAGATTGAGACGGTTGAGGCGTGTATGCAATCCAACGCTGTTTTTTTGGCGGAAATTGACCGTGTGCTGATGCAGGAGCCTCCTGTCTGCTTTACGCCTACAAATATTGCGAATACGGGGTTTATAGAATATCCATCGGAGTTTTCTGCGTTTTTGGAGGTATCGAAATTTTATCACATGGAAAGCACACGCGCATGGCGAAAAAATGATGCGCAGGGGGTAATTGACGCGGACTTGCGGATACAAGCCCTCCAGCGATACTTCGACCGTTCCCTTGACTTCTTTTATTGGATGGTTTTACTCCGCATTGAACACCAGCGTCCCCCTTATCTGTCGAGAACGTTGGCGATACTGCCTGACTCCGCTTTGGAGCAGTTGAAAACCAGCATGGCACAACGGGATTTCCGAGAGAGGGATGACCGTGTCCGGCGCATCATTCAAATGCAGTTGTTTACAGGCGCGACTCAAATCAACTACGTGTTCAGGGATGCTGTACGCAAGAAAACGGTATGGTATGTTGACATCTGGGGCTTGGAGAAACGTTCGGTGTCTTGCTCCGTATTGCGGCTCTGGTGGCGGTATGAGCAACTGGGACTGCTCAAATACTATACGCAATTTTTCCTCTGCCGCAATCAAGGGCAATATCTATGGGACAGCCATTCATGTCCCGTATGCGAAAATCTGGAAGACCGTCTCCCGTTTATCTCCAGTATAATCATCGCTAATTTTGATGGACGGTTACGAGAGCTACGTTACACACTGGATATCCAAGATGCCTTTTTTCTTGCAATCACCGTGGAGCAGTACCGCCGTAAGCATCAGAACTTGCCTGAGACGTTGGAGACGCTCGTACCTGAATTTCTGGATGCGATTCCGATATCGAGGATTACGGAAAAACCCTTTGAATATACGGCAGGGACGGTTTCCCCGCCGTATGCGCCGAAGATTCTCATCAACGGATATTCCGTCAGCAATGGCGGCGATGAACAAAAGCGGGCACTGGTCGGGTGCGTGGTCCCGCTGCACAGTCAGGAAACGCATGAGCATGAGAATGGACGATGAGTATTTTTTTTGACAGGATTGCAGGATTCTATGACAGGATTCACAGGATTTTTTTTATCAAACCCTTTGTGTCCTTTGTGCCTTTGTGTGAGAAACAAACGGAGGGTTATGTTTGACAGGCTTACAGAATTCATACGGGATTTACGGGATTGTTTTTTTGCCATGCAATGTCATTTACTCGTGGTGGTACTGGGGTTGCTGACGGGATGCGCCTCGGCGGAGAAAACAGTTTGTACGTCGGGGCGGGTGTGGACAATGCCGCGCACGGCGGATTTCGTCAGGATGCTCGATAACGTTGACCAGTGGCCGGAGACGGCGAAAATCACCGACGTGTTCGGCGGCGCGGACCATGCACTCAACCGGATGTATACGGATGAGGAGTTGAGCCGCGCATTCCGTGCGCTGAAGGACAACGGCATGAGGCTAGGACTGGAGGTCGGGGCGGTCAAGCCGTGGGGCAAGACGGGGGCAAAGGTTTTTGAGATTCAACGCCCCATGTGGGAACGCTTCAATCGCCTGGGGGGGGATGTCTTTGCGCTCGCGCTCGACGAGCCGCTCGTCGCCGTGACGATGCACATGGCGGAGGAGAATGCGTTCGAGACGATGACCCCCGAGGAGCGTTTCGAGTACGCCGTCGAGGAGACCGCGACATTCATCGCGCTCGTGCGCCAGCATTACCCGCACATCCTCATCGGCGACATCGAGGTGTACCCGTCCCTAAAAGCGGACGTGGTGATTGCGTGGCTAGATGCGCTGGAGGCGCGGCTGAAAGCGAAGGGGGTGCGCGGGCAGGACTTTTTCCGTCTGGACGTGAACTGGGTGGCGTTCCCTGTACAGGACGGAAGCTGGGAGGATTTTATGCGCATTGAGAACCACTGCAAGAAAATCGGAATGCCGTTCAGTATGATTTTCTGGGCATCCGACTTGCCGGGGGACCTCCAGAAGCGCGATGACCCGACCGCATGGTACAAGGGCATCATGCGTCAGGGAGAGGACTATCTGAAACTCGGCAACCCCGACCAGTACGTTATCGAGACCTGGCTTGACGCGCCCCCCGAGGCGTTCCCCGAAACCAAGGAGTGGACATTCACGCGCTCGGTCATTGATTTCTACAACGTGTTCATCAAGGAAAAATGACATCGAACACCGCCTAACGGAGGTACATCATGCGTTTCAACATCACAGTTTTAGGATTGGTTTTTTGTCTTGCGGGTTGCCGGGTCCTGCAACACGAGCGAGTAACCGTGAACAATCGCAAACACCGTCCAGATACGACAGAGATAGCCTTGTCCCAATATGGCGACCTCCCAAATCCTGAGGACAAAACAATCCATCCCGTGTTTTCAAGCGATTCCACGCAAATCTGCCTTTGGTGGGCGCGAAGTTACAAAAATCTGTCGTCGCCTGATAGCTGGGTGGTCATTTCCGCCACGAACGCCGCTTTCATAACATCGTCCGCAAATAATGTTGTCGGGACGGAACAGATTACTCGTGATTTTCCGTTTCTTGTGCCAACGCTATTATGGAGGGATTGTTTCACCAACACGACCGCATACGCTGTTGATGATACGAGGCAATATGCGCTCCGGGCCTTCAATGCCCCAGACAAAACGTCAACGTCCATCGTTGAAATGCTCCAGCTTCGGGACGGTGCGGATACCATGTGGAAAACCACATTGCCAAAAATTCACGATGTTGATCTTCTTGTTTTCAACGGGGAGTCCATTTTCGCTCTGAAAAGTGGCATGAGGGGATACATCCTCGGTTTCGGTACTGGCGAAATCCTGTCCAGTTTCACTTACGGCGCAGAAGAAACGAAGCAAGAGCTACGTTCAAGAAGACTCCGATACAACCCATTTGCCGATTTTGATGACGACTTGTCGTTT
>WRML01000100.1 GCA_009777165.1 Kiritimatiellota bacterium | reverse complement strand
GACAGGAGGGGGGGGGGCGATGCGTCGGTGTTCCAAAGGGTTTGCGGGGGGGAGCGGTTCAAGGGATTCCCGTGGGGGGGGGGGGCGCGCGAAAACAACGGGGGCGGCTGGGGGGTTTTCTCGGGGGGGGGGCTGGATTTCGTCATCGTGCACCTGGCGTGCAACGCGAAGGATGACGCGCTGGCGTGGGCGGACGGGGTGCTGGAGCGGAACCGCCCGCGGATGGCGATCGTCGTGACGCACGCGTACCTGGGGCCGGTCGAGGCGTGGAACAGGGTTGGCGCAGAAGGGCCGGGGATGGGGCGGATGTGCTGGTCGAAGATCAGCGGCGGCAACACGCCGGAGCAGATGTGGGAGAAATGCTTCTCGAAGCACGAGCATCTTTTCCTGATCGTGTCGGGGGACCAGGCGCCCGTGGTGGCGTTGCGGCAGGTGAGCCAAGGCGCGAACGGGAACGTGGTGCATGAGGTGATGGCGAACTACCCGATCCTAAAGGACACGGACGACTGGCTCCGCCTCTACCGCTTCGATGTGCCGGCGCGGAAGCTCCGCGCACTGACGTACAGCCCCGCGCAGGACAGGCTCTGCACGGGGCTCCTGTACCTGCCGTGGAAGGACGCGCATCAGTTCGACCTGGACATCTCGGACGCGATCGGGCGGTTTGAGGCACGGAAATGACGATGAGGGGTAGGGGACCTAGGAGACGAAGGGGACCTAGGGGACCTAGGAGAGGCTCCTCTTTTTTTTTTACCACAATAGACACAATGGAATACACAATTGCGGCAAAAAAAAAACAGTCCTCCGTGAAAGTGATTTCACTATCGCACGCTTCGTCCCCTACGTCCCTTTCGTCCCCTAGGTCCCCTTGGTCTCCTCCTTCCCCTTCCCCTTTTTTTCCGTTTTTTTTTGCTTGCCTTGCGCACGCAAAAGGGTGTACTGTTTATCCTATCGTTTAAATTGGGTTGGAGGTGTATCATGAGGAAACTGCGAATGGGTCTTGCGGCGCTTGTGGCGCTGGCGGGTGCGGCCGCTCTGGCGGCACCGAATGTGTTGATCAAACTGGATGCGGCGGATTACGACAGTCTGTCGAAAACGTGGCAAAACAAAGGCACGCTGGGCGGGGAGTTCCGCCCGGTCGGCAACGGGAACGGGATCACCTTCGACAGTGATGTCGCGGGAACCGGGGTTGCGGCGGTGTCGCTGAACCGGAGCAATGATTCCGTGATGACGAATATGGTTTCGCCGAACGTGGTGTGCGGGACCAACCCGTGGGCATGGGAGGTCTGGGCGTACAAGCCGCAGCACGACGGTAGTATGGATGTCCTGTTCACCTGGACGGGGCGCAACCAGTGGTCGCAGATCAGTCCCTTGGAGGGATGCTGCATGGAGTTCCGTTGGGGCACGGATAACAATAACGCGGTCGAGCGTTACGGCGCAGCACAGAACCTCCGCTGGAACGCGCTTAACCCGCTCAACGTCTATCCGCCGGCAGGGCAGTGGTTCCATATCGCGGCGACGCGTGACGCGAGCGGGGTGGAGCGGCTGTATGTGAACGGGGTGATGCGTGACCGCCGGTTCCCGGTGCCGGCCGCGATCCGTGATGACGTGGGCTATTTCACCCTCGGCGCGGTGCGGAATATGGATAACAATAACTGGGACAACCCGTGGCGCGGCTCGATCGCGAGCCTGCGCGTGTATGACGGGCCGCTGGCGATGGAGGAGGTTGTCGCGAGCTACATGGCGCAGCGCGTGGCGTTCGGTCAGGCGGAGATCCCCACCGACACGTTCTGGCGCGGCACCCCGGGGGTGTGGGAGGACTGGAACTCGCCTGCGGATTGGAGCGGCCTTGCGGTGCCGGATGACAATGACGCTGTCTTCATCGAGAACGGCGGGATGGTGGACCATTATTCGGACACGAAGGTCTTCAAGAATTTCCAGGGCTACAGCGGCGGCCTCCGCATGGACAGGGGGACGCTGACGGTGCTGGACACGGTCAACGGCGCGGTGTTCCTGGGGTATCAGCCCGGGCAGGCGTTCGATCTCGAGCTGAAGGGGGGGACGTTCGAGCTGCCGAGGGGGACGCAGTTCCGCGACCTGTCCATCGGTAGGGACGGTGGCACGGCAAGGGTGGTGGTCGGCGGGACGAGCGAGCAGGCATGGCTTCATGCGGACCGGGAGATCTATGTCGCCATGTATGGCGGAAGCCAAGGGCATCTGACGATCCTGCCGAACGGGTTCGTGACGGTGGCGAGCAGCCATTTCTATATCGCTGCCAACGGGAACACCAGCACGACGGGCGAGGTGGTGGTCGCGGGGGGGACGCTCCTCAGCCGTGCGCGTATCATCCTGAGCCACGGGCAGGGCGCACAGGCGAGGCTGATTGTGAACAGCGGGAGCGCGGAGGCCTGGAACGAACTGGTCTTGACGGAAAACAACCAGGACGCGAGCAACCTGGCGGAGGCCTTTCTGAATGGGGGCTTGACGTGGGTGCAGCGCGTCGCCGCGAACGGCGGGTCCAGGACTTACATCTACCTGAACGGGGGGATGCTCCGCAACCGCGACGGGAACCCGCGCAATGATTTCCTGCAGGGTCTCACGGGGGCCTACGTGCAGAGCGGGGGGGCCTGCTTCGACGTCATCGCCGGCACGACCATCGGCATCAACCAGCCGCTGCTCGCGGATCCCAATGACCCCGGCGGGGGGTTGACGAAGACCGGGCCGGGGGGGCTGAACCTGTACGGGGACAACACGTTCACGGGGCGCGTCACCGTGGCGGAGGGGCAGTTGTACTTCCGCACCGCGGAGTCGCTCCCGGACCTGGCGCCGGGGAGCATCCTCGTGCAGAAGGGGGCGGTCGTCGGATATGACATCGACGGGGGGGCAGCCCTTCTGCTGCCGCTCATCGACCCTGCCTCGGAAGGCTCGATCAGCTTGTTCGGCCGCGTCACGGAGGACATTGACCTTTCCCAGCACCCGAACCTGACGTTCAGCGTGAACGGGACCTACTCGGGGATCTACACCCCTTACACGGGCGCAAGCGGCAAGGCGTACAAGTTCTTTGTCGCAGGGGGGTCGTTGAATTATCCCGACCCAATCACCGACCCGGGCGCGAGCGTCGTGTTGGAGGCCGGCTCGTGGGGGTACCTGGACATGCGCGGCGACAACGCCTACACGAACGGGACGACCATCAACGGCGCGGTCCTCGTGGTCTATCACGCGAACGCGCTGGGGGTCCCGCCGTACCCGGGGGCCCGGGACATCCGCATCGCCAACGGGGCGGGCCTCCTGATCAACATCAATGTCGGCCAGCAGGGCATTGACGATTTCCTCAGCCGCATCACGCTGGACTCGCAGGGGGCCTTCCTCTTCAACAATGACATGCGGAACTTCACCTATGACCTGAGCGCCTTCCCGTACCTCACGCTCGGCGCGGAGGCGGGGCGCGACTTCGGCGGCACGCTGATCTCCCACCCCGGCATCGGCGGTTATCACGTCGGGGGGGGGATGCAGGCGTGGAACACGGACGGCCTCCGGTTCAGGAATCTCGGGGACGACCCGGGGGGGGCTTCGCGCAAGCTGGTCGCGCAGTACCAGGGCACGGTGACGCTGGCGGATGCCAGCAACCCGTTCACAGGGGGGATCATCGCCTCGAACAGCGCCGCGCTCCACCTGTGGTCCGATCTCGCGCTGGGGGCAGAGCCGCCGGCGTTCCGGGCAGACTACCTCTACCTCGACAACGCCTGCCTCCGTTCCGACCCGCGCAACAACATCAACCCGCTCACCACGCACCCGAACCGGGGGATGACGATCGGCGAGGGGGGGGCCTGCTTCAACCCGCCGGGCAACAAGTACACGGTCTGGTCGGGGGATCTGAGCGGCTCGGGCCCCATCACGGCGCAGGACAGCGGTATCATGATCTTCGGCGGCGCGGGCAACACGTGGGCGGGGGCCCTCACGCTGAACAGCAATAACGACGACGGCACGTTCGCCGTCGGGTATGGGCCGAATTTCAGTTGGGTGAAGACGAACCTCATCCTCGGCGCCGGGATGTTCGGCGTGGCGACGGATCTGGACATCACGTGGAGCGACAAGTTCGAGCTCCCGCTGGGCAACACGCCCCCCCTGATGCACGCGACACCCGCCGGGATGGATGCCGACGTCGGGCTACGCAAGTTGGGGGAGGGGACCCTCACGCTGGACACGCCGAACACGTACCGGCGGATCACGCGGGTCGAGGGCGGCACCCTGAAGGTCGGTCACCCGAACGCCCTCCCATCTGGCGGCGGAAAGGGTAACCTGATTGTTACCAAAAACATGTTCTTCCCGGCCCTCAGCGGCGCCACACTGGACCTCAACGGCTTCGACGTGAACGTCAACGGCTTCAACGGGGGGGGGCTCGTCACGAACGCGGCGCTGAACGCCGCGACGCTCACCATCGGGAACAACAACCAGGGGGGGACGTTCGCCGGAACGATTGACCCCGGCGTGAAGGTGTTCAAGGCCGGCAACAACACGCAGACGTTCCATCCGGGGGTCTCGATGGGCGACTTCACTCTGGACCGGGGGCCCACCGTCGCGGCAGCGGGAACCTCGTTCAGGGATATCGAGCTGAGAATGGTCAACACGGCCGACAGCACGGCATTCAACGTGGGCCTTTCGGTGAACAGCCTGTACGGGCTGACAGGCGAATATTACAACTTCGACGCGGATGGGGCGAGGCTCGTGGTCGCCCCCGGCAAGCTGTCCGACCTGGACACGTTCGAGGCGCTCCTCGCGCCTTACGCGCCGGCGTATGTCGAGTCCAGCTCCAGTTTCGGCGAAGGTTTCGACGCGGGCGACACCGGGGCCAACCGCCCCGGATCGAAGTTCCAGGGCAACTACAACGGCCGTAACTATCACTTCGGCTACTGGACCGGGGAGTTCTATGCCGAGGAGAGCGGCGAGTACTCGTTCGCGACGCTCTCGGATGACGGTTGCGCGGTTTACATCAACCGGCAACCCGTGGTCATCAAAGACAGCGACGGGGGATACCTGGTCGGCCTCGCCTTCGGTACCATCACTCTGGCGCAAGGCTGGCACGACATCGTCATCGGGCATTACCAAGGCACGGGCGACCGCGGCCTCACGGTCTTCATGGCCCCCCCCGGCGCGACACCGCTCACGGCGCTGAGCGACCTCGTCGAAGGCGACCCGCAAGTGCCGATCGCCTCGGCCGTGCTGCCGCAACGCTTGCTACGCCCGTACCCCGTGAGTATCCGATCGCTCTCGGGCATCTCGGGAAGCCGCGTGGATATCCGCACAAACACGACGCTGATTGTCACGGGCGAGACGTCGGGCTCCTACATGGGGCGGCTGACCGCCACCGCCGAGGACGCGTGCCTCATCAAGGAAGGTGCGGGGACACAGACCTTCGCCTGGCAGACCATCCCCGAATTCAACGGGCAGATCATCGTCAACGACGGCACCCTTGGCTTGCAGGGCGCCACCCCGTTCATGCAGCCTGTCTCGATCAAGGCGGGTGCGGCACTCGCCGCGTTCGCACCCGCGGAAAACATCTCCAACCGCGGGATGAAAGGCACCTACTACAACGGGAACTATCAGGAGGGCAATAACACGACCACCGTGCAGTTGGAGAGCCACTTCAACGGTGCGGGCACACCGACGCTCATCGCCTACACCACGCAGACAGGGGTGCTGGCTGTGGCAGACTCGGAATTCTTCAACTATCAGAACGGGGTGTATTTCCCCAGCCAGTATGCGAGCGGCACCGTCCCACTCGGAGACAAGTCAAACTTCCGCGCACGGTACCAAGGCAGGTTCATCGCGCTCGAACCGGGCGAGTACATCTTCGGGATCGAGAGCGACGACCGCCTCGACATGTACCTCAACGGGGAACGGATTATCGAGAACTCCAACTCAGGCACAGGCAAGAGAGCGTCCACCAACTATCTGGACGCCGGTACGCACGACTTCCAGATCGGCTGGGGACAGGGCTCCGGCGCCTTGTGCTTGCAGCCGTACATCACCCAGCCAGGCCGTACGGAAACGCGCATGCCCAACGCCCTCCTGCGCTCGGCCGTCTCGATGATTTCCGGCTGGAACGGCGGCGGCGACATCGCCTTGCCAGACACCGGATCCTACCTGTGCGCAAAGATTGACACGGAGCAGACGCTCGACGTACCCATGGACGGGGTCCCCGGCTCCGAGTTCGAGAAGAACGGCACCGGGGAACTGACCCTCCTGGTGGACAACGACACCTTCTTCGGGACATGGTACGTGATGCTGGGGACGATGATCGTGGGCGACGGCGCAACGTCCGGCTCGCTCGGCTCTGCCGAACGCGTCCATGTCGCGAAAGGTGCGAAACTCATCTTCAACCGCTCCGACGACATCCTCTTCACCGGGCTGGTCACCGGCGGCGGCGAGATTTCCTCCATCGGCGGCAGCGTCACGCTGTGCAACATCGGCGACGACTTCACCGGCACCTTCACGTCCGGCCTCTTCTTCATCGAAGGCAACTCGGCCTTGACACCGGAGGCCTTCGCCAAAGGGCAAGGCGACGGCACGCTGAACCTCCAGATGGGCGACGGCACAAAACTGGTGCTCCCGCCACACGACGAGTCCGATCCGGAACGGAACCCCGTGACCCTCGGGAACGTGACGCTGGAATTGCAGGTGGGCACGACGAACGCCTACTTCCTCGATGCGCTCATGATTCAGGCCGGCAAGGAAGTCAAGGTTGAAGGCTTGACCGGGGTGACAGGCCTTTTCGGATATTACTATAAGGTTGACAATCGGGATCCGAACTGGGTCAAGGACCAGGGACACTTCAACACGTTCGAGGACGCCGAGGCGTTCCTGCAAAACTACCCGCTCATCTGCAAAGAGACGACATGGACGGCAGGCGACACCATGGACTTTGCGGAGAACGGGTCGCGGTTCCCCGCAACGGTCAGGGCACTCTCGCCCGTTGAATACTGGGGCACCCTCTGGAAAGGGAAATTTCTCGTCACCGAACCGGGCGAATATACCTTCCATACACGGAGCGACGACAACAGTATGCTCTTCATTGACAATCAGCTCGTCGTCAACAACAACGGTTCCCACGGCATGATAGACGGATACGGGACACGCACGCTCGCTGTTGGGTTGCATGACTTCGCCCTTGCGTACTACCAAGGCAACGGCGGGTACGGGCTGATCGTGTCCGTCGCCCCCCCTGGACAGTCCATGCAACCCCCGCCCAACAGCATGTTGTATGCTGACCCCGCCGACTGCGCGGGGGAAGACCTCA
>WRML01000099.1 GCA_009777165.1 Kiritimatiellota bacterium | reverse complement strand
ATAATTTTTTTTTACGCTCTCTTCTACCGAAAGAAACATCCCTAACGGGATGTTGTTACGGTATGCTTTAAAAGTGATTTCGCTATGCCTCCCCCCGCCCTTCATGGCCATAACCGAAACGGAAGCAGAAGGCCCCTTTCAGGTGCCTTCCGCTTTCCACTGTGATGTTCTTGCCCTTTCCGCTTACGCGGTCGTTTCCGTCGTCGGCGCGGCCGCTTCCGCAGGTGCGACGGCAGACAGCTTCTCGACCCACTGAAGGAAGCACATTTCCGATCCGTCACTGCGGCGCTGGCCGATCTTCAGGATGCGGGTGTAGCCGCCGTTGCGCCCGTCCATCTGCGGGACGATGCTGTCGAACAGCTTCTGCACCGCCTCTGGGCTCTGCAGGCGGGAGGCGGCGAGCCGCCGGGCCGCCAGAGTGCCCTTCCGGGCAACGGTCACGATTTTCTCCGCGTCGCGGCGTGCCTGCTTGGCCTTGGCCAGCGTGGTCTGGATACTGCTGTGCAGGATCAGGTTCGTCACGAGGCTGCTCATGAGCGCCTTGCGGTGCGCGGGCTTACGGCCGAACTTTTTGGCAATTCTTTGATGTCGCATGTCTTCACCCTCTCTCTGTCTTACTTTTTCTCCATCAGGTCTAGGTCAAACTTGTATCCGAGGTAGAGCCCCAGGTCCACCAGCTTGTCCTTGATCTCGTTCAGCGACTTTTTACCGAAGTTGCGGTACTTGAGCATATCGGACTCCGTCTTCATCGCCAGCTCGCCGACGGTGGTGATGTTGGCGTTGTTGAGGCAGTTGGCGGCACGGACGCTGAGCTCGATTTCGTTGACGCTCATGTTGAGGATGTGGCGCAGGCGGTCGCGCTCCTCGTCCACTTTCTTCTCGGACTCCTCGAACTCCAGCACTTCCTCGCTGTAGTCCACGAACACGTCGAGGTGGTGACGGAGCACGGCGGCGGCGGTCTTGAGCGCCTCGTCGGGCGTGACGCGCCCGTCCGTCCAGACGTCCAGCACGAGCTTCTCGTAGTCCGTGCGTTGGCCGACGCGAGTGTTCTCCACCTGGAAATTGACGCGTGAGACCGGAGAGAAGATGCTGTCAACGGGGATGCGCCCGATAATCTGCTCCTCTGGCTTATTGCCCTCGGCGGGACAGAAGCCGCGGCCGCTGCGGATCTCGACCTCGAGGTCGAGGTCTCCGTCGGTGTCGAGCGTGGCGATGTGCTGGGCGGGGTTAAGGACCTCGACCGCGTTATCCCTGACGAAGTCCGCGGCCGTCACCACACCCGCGCCCTTCTTGCGCAGTTTCAACAGCACAGGGGCACGGCTGAAACTCTTGAGAAGCACGCGCTTGAGGTTGAGGATGATGTCGGTCACGTCTTCGCTGACCCCGGGGATGGAGCAGAACTCGTGGTTCGCTCCGTTGATCTTCACGGTGGTAATCGCGACGCCCTCAATGGATGAGAGCAAGACACGGCGCAGGGAGTTCCCGACGGTGCGGGCGTACCCGACCTCGAACGGCTCCGCGATGAACCGGGTGTAAGTCCCGGTTGCGGTTGTCTCATCCTTCTGCACGCGCCTCGGCATTTCAAAACGACTCAAACGAATCGGCATGTTTCCGTCCTTTCAGGCCGCCTCAGTTGCCGTGCAGGCAGTCGGCGGCCATACGAATCTTAGATATGGTTAGCGGGAATACAACTCAACGATGGCCTGTTCATCCACGATGGGCGCGATCTGCTCGCGCGTCGGGATGCTCTGCAGTTCCGCACGGAACTCCCTCCGATCCAGCGCGACCCACGTCGGTGTCTGCTGAGTGGTGGCGGCCTCCAGGCTGCGCGCAGCCATGTCGCGGCTGCGCGGGCGGTCACGGACCTCGATCACGTCGCCCACCTTCTGAATCATCGAAGGGATGGTGGCGACCTTGCCGTTCACCATGATGTGCCCGTGCAGGACGAACTGGCGCGCAGCCCTGCGCGAAGATGCAAATCCCAGGCGGTAAACCATATTGTCCAGGCGCGTCTCCAGCAACTGGAGCAGAATCTCGCCCGTGACACCCTTGCGGCGCAGTGCCTCCTTGAAGAAGCGGCGGAACTGAAGCTCCTGCATGCCGAACTGGCGGCGCAGGCACTGCTTCTGGCGGAGCTGCTGCCCGTACTCCGACATCTTGCGCCCGCGGCGCGCGCCGTGCTGGCCCGGGGCGGCGTGCCCCTGCTCGATCGCGCACTTCGCCATGTAACAGCGCGCGCCCTTCAAAAACAATTTCTGCCCTTCGCGGCGGCACAGCCGGCACGCGGGCCCCGTGTATCTGCCCATGACTAGACCCTCCTCCGTTTACGCGGGCGGCAGCCGTTGTGCGGGATCGGCGTGCAATCCTTCAACAGCGAGACCTGCATTCCGGCGGACTGGACCGCCCGCACCGCGGACTCGCGCCCCGCGCCCGCGCCCTGAACCCTGACCTCCACCTCGTGCATCCCTTTCGACAGCGCCTGGCGGGCCGCGTCCTGCGCGACCATCGTCGCCGCGAACGCCGTGCTCTTACGTGATCCCTTGAACCCGGCCTTGCCCGCCGAACTCCAGGCAATCACCCCCCCGCGCGCGTCCGTGATGGACACGAGCGTGTTATTGAACGTCGAGCGGATGAAACAGATCCCGGCCGGAATTGATTTCCCCCTACTCTTCTTCTTCACGTCGGCGGCGCTCGCGGCAGCCTTGACGTCATCGCCCATCGCCAGCACGGCGGCGGCCTCCTCGTGCGCCTTCTGCACTTCGGAGACCGCCGGCTCGGCCGCCGGCGCGTCATCTTCCTTCTTAATTGCTTCGTCGCTCATGCGTTTTTTTACCTTACCACTCGTTTGACGGGTTACGCCTTAGACTTCATAGCCGCGCGCGCGCTCTTGTCGCGCACCGCCCCGACCGTCCGTTTCGCGCCCTTGCGCGTCCGCGCGTTCGTGCGCGTCCGCTGGCCGCGCACGGGCAGGCCGCGCTTGTGGCGCAGGCCTCGGTAACTCCCGATGCTGATCAGGCGGCGGATGTTCTGCGAGACCTCGCGGCGCAAGTCCCCCTCCACGCGATAGTTCTCCTGGATGAACGACACAATCTGACGAACCTCGTCTGGCGTCAAGTCATCCGCCTTCTTCGCGCGGTCAATCTTACACTGCTCGACCACATCGTTGGCCCGCTTCGGGCCAATCCCATGGATATACCGGAGCGCGTACTCCACGCGCTTACGTCCCGGAACATCCACTCCCATTAATCTCGGCATGGTTGTCCCCTTTCAATTATCCCTGACGCTGTTTATGGCGGGGATTTGTACAAATCACACGAATGATCCCTTTGCGGCGCACCACCTGGCAACGCTCACACATACGCCGTACTGAACTCCGAACTTTCATAAATGACACTTTCCTCGCTCAAAAGAGTTATACAGTTAATCAAATTCCCGTCCCTTTGTCTAGTGTAAAAAAATATTTTTTTTTATTTTTTTTTTCGCCCGGCCTTTTCCTGTTCCAACGCATGTGACACGGTGAGGCCTAAACACGCCAGTCCGTCGGCCTGGCATTGGCGCATCGTGCCACCGGCAGGAGCAAACGTCCCCGCGAACGTCAGCCGCAGTGTTTCCCATTTCCCTGTTGCGCCCGTTTTCATGCGCAAAAGATTTTGCACTTCGCACACGGATTTGTTTGACACCCTAAACGAAAATATGTTATTTTATTCGTTTTTATCTGAGCAAAAGGTTTGTGTTTTATGAACGGAGCGATAGGTTATCGTCTTTTATCGGGAGCGGCGGTATGAAAGCGATTGTCCAGAAGGTGGGTACTTATCTGAATGAGGTCGGGATTGAGTTCAAGAAGATTTCTTGGCCGAGCCGGCAGGAGCTGGTGGAGTCGTCGTATGTCGTGATCACGTTCATCGTGATCATGGCGGTCGTGGTGCTGTGCTACGACAAGGTTATCGAGTATGTGCTGGCGTTCGTGCACAGTCTAGGCCGGGGGGCGTAAATGACGAAACAGTGGTTCGTGCTGCACACGTTGACGGGGCAGGAGCAGAAGGTCAAGCGCTCGATCGAGGCGCGTACCCGCCTAGAGGAGATGGGGGACTACATCGGCGAGGTCGTCATCCCCACGGAGAAGGTGACCGAGGTGAAGAACGGCGTGAAGACGGTCGTGACGCGCAAGTTCTTCCCGGGCTACGTGCTGATCACGCTGGTGCTCTACGATGAGAACCGCAATGTGATGGAGCCGACGTGGCGTTTCCTGAAGGAGACGTCAGGCGTCATCGGCTTCATCGGGGGCGAGCGCCCCATGCCGCTTTCCGCCGAGGAGGTTGACGCGATCGTCAACCAGGTGGCGGAGAAGAAGGAGAAGGTCAAGCCCAAGGTGGATTTCGAGCCGGGCGAGACCGTGAAGATCACCGACGGGCCGTTCATGAATTTCAGCGGCCAGGTCGATGAAGTGGATCCCCTCCGGGGCAAGCTGAAGGTGTCCGTCGCGATATTCGGACGCTCCGCCCCGGTCGAGTTGGAATACTGGCAGGTGGAGCGCGCGGGCATGGAGCCGGTGTGACCCAGCGGCCGGGGGGGGTGACTGCCCCCCGCCAGCTCGTCAACAGTGGCCCGTTTGAACCGGCAGGGGTACCGGGAGGGCCGCGACAGACAAGGTAGGTAGAAGATGGCAAAGAAAATCACGGGTACCGTGAAATTGCAGATTCCCGCAGGCGCGGCGAATCCTGCGCCGCCGGTGGGCCCCGCGCTGGGCTCGCAAGGCGTGAACATCATGGCGTTCTGCAAGGAGTTTAACGCCAAGACACAGGACAAGGCAGGCCTGATCATCCCCGTGGTGATCACGGTGTATGCGGACCGCAGCTTCTCGCTGGTGTTCAAGAGCCCCCCCGCCTCCGCACTGCTCAAGAAAGAGGCGGGGTTGGCGAAGGGGTCGGGCGTTCCGAACCGCGACAAGGTGGGCAAGGTGACGCGCGAGCAGGTCCGCGCCATCGCGCAGGCGAAGAAGGCGGACCTCAACGCGTCGAACGAGAGCGCCGCCATGCGCATGATCGAGGGTACCGCGCGCAACATGGGTATCGAGGTCGTTGACTGAGGGGGGGGATTATGGCTAAGCATGGCAAACGGTATACAGACATTCTGAAGAAAGCCCCGGCAGGGGCGGTCAGCCTGGAGGAGGCGGTCGCCTTCGTGAAGGGCAACGCGAACGCGAAATTCGACGAGACCGTCGAGGTCGCGTTCCGCTTGGGCGTTGACATCAAGAAGACGGACCAGTCGGTCCGCGGCACGGTGAACCTGCCGAACGGCACCGGCAAGACCGTCCGCGTGATCGTGTTCGCTGCGGGACAGCACGCGGACGAGGCGAAGGCCGCCGGGGCCGACGAGGTCGGTTACGAGGAGTTGATCGAGAAGATCAAGAACGGCTGGATGGATTTCGACGTGGCGATTTCGACCACCGACGCGATGAAGGAGGTCCGCAAGATCGCCCGCGTCTTGGGTCCGCGCGGCCTCATGCCGAACCCGAAGACGGGGACGGTGACGGACGACACGGCGTCGGCCATCAAGGCCGCCAAGGGGGGGAAGGTTGACTTCCGCATGGACCGCGGCGGGAACGCCTGCGTACTGTGCGGCAAGGCGAGCTTCGAGGCCGCCAAGCTGGTCGAGAACATCCAGGCCATCGTCGAGGCGGTGAAGGCGGAGCGTCCGTCCGCGGCCAAGGGCACGTTCCTGCGCGCCATGACGGTCAGCTCGACGATGGGCGCCGGCGTGCGAGTCCTCATCAAGGAGTAATCAGGAGAAGGAGACCCATGAGAATTGAGAAAACATCCATTTTGAACGAGGTGATTGCCTTGGTCAAGGAGTCGGACTTCTGCTTCGCGTTCAACTTCGGCAAGCTGAAGGTGACGCAGCTGACAGTGCTGCGGCAGGAGCTGGCGAAGCACCAGTCGCGCGCGATGATTGTGAAGAACACTTATTTTGCCAAGACCGCGAAGGTGCTCGGCTGGACCGACGTGTCCGCGATGCTGCTGGGGCCTACGGCGCTCGTCACCGGGAAGGGTGACGTGGCCGAGGTGGCAAAGGTGCTGACGGAGTTTGTGAAGAAGCATGAGACGGCGGCCGTGAAGGGCGCGAACGTCGAGCAGGCGATTTTGAGCGCGGTGGATGTCGAGGCACTGGCGAAACTGCCCTCGAAGGACGCGATGCGCGGGATGTTGCTGGGGACGCTGATGGCGCCGGCCACGAGCCTCGTGCGCGTGCTCAACGCGCCGCTGCTCAACGTGCTGTACGCGCTCAAGGCCTACGAGGAGAAACAAAACGGATCTGCGGCATAAGATGTGTCGTAAAAGCCGCCTGAAGGGCTCCGGCGGGTGCCGGGATGCCTGGGGGGCGGCGCCCCCGCTTGGGTGAAAGAACGCAAGCGGTTGCACTACAGAGAAGGGATAAGACCATGACGAATGAAGAAGTGATTGATTTTTTGAGCAACTTGTCGGTGCTCGAAATCTCGAAGTTGGTGAAGGCGCTGGAAGAGAAGTGGGGCGTGACCGCCGCCGCGCCGGTGGCGGTTGCCGCCGCGCCGGCCGCCGCCGCGCCGGTGGAGGAGAAGACCGAGTTTGACGTGATTCTCGCGGAGGTCGCAGCGACCGCCAAGATCGCGGTCATCAAGGAAGTGCGTACCATCACGGGCCTGGGGCTGAAGGAAGCCAAGGATCTGGTCGAGGGCGCGCCGAAGCCGGTCAAGCAGGGCGTGAGCAAGGACGAGGCCGCCAAGCTGAAGGAAACCTTGGAGAAGGCCGGCGCCAAGGTTGAGGTGAAGTAATTCTCGCCGATCAGCGGGACTGTCCGCGTAACGCCCGGGCAGTCCCCGTTTTCCGTTAATAGAGTCCCCAGACATTGATTTTTGGGGTTGCGTTGTTGGCATCGCAACAGCAAGGCTGCGGACATTCCTGTCCGTATTGTGTGGTTTTTCTCTTTGCGGACAGGAATGTCCGTACGCCGTTAAGGCTAAAAGCCTTGGCGCAGGGGACCTAGGAGACCTAGGGGACGAAAGGGCGACAGCCCCCTTTTGAAAGGGGGTGGCCGGTACTCCGGCCGGGGGTTTGCTGGACTTTGCGGTTTGTCGGCTTGTCGGGTGCCGCCAAGTCCAGCCGCAAAGCCGCTAAAAAAAACTTCAGGTTTTTCAGGTTTTTCCGATTTTTCTTCAGGTTCGGGACACCTACTCGTTTTTATAAATATAGTGAATTCACTTTAAAAGTGTACCACGACAACATCCCGTTAGGGATGTTTCTTTCGGTAGAAGAGAACGCAAAAAAAATCATGGCATCCCATCGGGATGCCTCTTTTAGGCGCATCCCTCAACAACATCATCATCGCCATAGTCATTTTC
>WRML01000098.1 GCA_009777165.1 Kiritimatiellota bacterium | reverse complement strand
GGGGGGGGGGGGGGGGGGGCGGCGGGCCCCGGCGCCACGCCCCCCGCCCGGCCGGGGGGGGGGGGCGTAGGCGGCGGCGGGGGTGGGGCTGACGGGCTTGTCGGCGTGGGCGGACTGGAGGACCCACTGGGCGCGGCGGTTGGCGGCGAGGCGGAGCTGCGCGTCGCGGAACGGCTCGGAGTCGGCGGCCCCGGTGTCGAGGTGCATGAGCTCCAGCGAGCGCAGGGTCTCGAGGGCCCCCCCGCGCGATTCCGAGACGCAGAGCAGCGTGACGTGTTTCATCGGGACAATCATGCGGCGTCCTCCTCATCCTTGCGGGTGCGGCCCTTGGCGATTTTGCCGCGCGTGACGGACGCGGTCTGCATGTCGCCGAGGGCGATCTTGATGACGCGGATGTTCTCGCGGCATTCGGGTATCTTGACTTTCTCGAAAAGGTTGACGCGCTGGGCGGTCATGTTGAGCTCGATGGTGACAAGCTCGCGTTCGCGCTCCAGGACGGTGCGCTCGGCCTTGAGGCTGATCACGCGCGTGACCGTGGCGACGGCGGCGTCGAGCCAGGGGGGGGTCTCGAAGAGGTCGAGGACGGCGGGGGTGGTCCGGACGGACTTGAAGACGGGTATCGCGACGCCCGCGATGTTGCTGGTGTCGGTGACGACGCGGTCGAGCCTCACGAGTGATTTGAGGTCATAAAGCCCCCTTTTACAAACCCCCGTCTGCTCCGCATCCACCCCCTTTGGAAAGGGGGCTGGGGGTGCCTCCGAAGCCCCCTTTTGAAAGGGGGTGGCAGGTATTCCTGCCGGGGGTTTGCCTTCGGAGAACAGGGACACCCACGCGTTGAGCTGGTCCCGCACGGTTGTCTCGTGCGCCGCGACCTCCTCGATACGCGCGGTGATGTGTGCGATCTCCACCTGAAGCTGCTGCTTCTTCAGCTGCAGCATCGGCAGGAAACGTTCGAAGCGTTTGAGCGCGTCGCCCTGCGCTTTCAATTCGGTTTTCGTGAGTTTGATTTTAGCCATGGTTTATAACCGCTTTTTCCTTATACCTGACTTTATTCTGTATTATTCTCGAATACCTTGTTATTCGGTACAGGAACAGATAATAATACCAAGTCGTTGTAAAACTTAACTTGCCCATTACACAATTCAGCGACTTTTAAATACGCATTATGGAGTGTTGTTGTCCCCAAGGCACATGATAATTTTCCAAAATTGGAAAAAGGCGTGTAATTTTTAGTCAACTTTTCTCCAGTCGGTCGACTTGCTTGTAAAATAACATTTTTTGCGCCTAGACAATAAGGATCAACGAGAGGAATGACGAATGTACATGTACTTTCTCCTTTATATAATGTAGGAGAAGATATGGAAGAGGCACCTACTCCAATACAGCAAAAAAGAAAGTCAACCACATCAATCAAATCAGCGTTTTCGAATCTGACATATGGTATGGATATTGCGTTAAGTTTGTGAACAGTACCATTTGACTCCTGCACAATTTTGGGCATATGACATCCTGACGAGCAACTGATGAGTATTAATAGAAAAAAAAGAAAACTATTTTTTAGGTTTTTCATAAACAACATCTCCTTGTGTACAGGGATTCTTATCTGGTAGTTTGCCTACATCAATCCCTTTTTCTTTCCATTCATATAATTTTCTCATGTCACTGGAGGCATCTATATCACATTTGGTAGTTAGTGTTACGTTTTCACAACAACACGATCCCTGCAATGTAGTTACCATTTCCTGAATCTTAGATTCGCTCAACTCCAATAGTCTAGGAAAGTGAGCGCAAGTAATTTTATTTCCGTCCTCGGTTTTACGATATGGAATATCCGTATTATCAGGAGGCCAGTCAGTAGGTACATTTACTTTGGGAAGTTTTTCCTTCACATCCTCAATAAACCTATCCATGTGACATGATATACTAAAAACGGCATCACAATCATCAGGTTTTTCGTTTATTAGATATGTCCAGATATCACTATTCTGGTTCTTCTCACTTTTTCCAGGAAAATGTCCAATTAGTCTAATTATTTTACATCTTAATCCAAGAAAATCAATCTGATTCACAGAATTGTTCCCTACAAACCCATAAAGAGTTCTCCCGCCACGTTCCTCGATAGGGTCTCGGCTTGTCCAACGTCCTTCGGTTGGATCATACCCCGCAAAGGCGTATAGAGATGTGAGCAAGACGGCCATAGCAACGGTAATTTTACTTTTCATGATTCATCCTCCATTGACATTCAGCAATGTATGCCCAAATAAACTGAGACTCTGGAAATCCGCGCAGGTAATAGGTAAAAGCCTCTTCCGCTTCCTTAAACCTGTTGTGAGCCCAGAAACACACTCCGCGTAAAAACATGAATGTGGAAAGCTCTTCAACAGGAGTATGATTTTGAAGAAACTTTTCATGGCGCCAATCCGTTTCGGTGATTGTGAAAGGATAGGTGTGGTAGTGTTCATCGGGGTAGATGTCTGTCCCACGAATTGCCGCCTCGACGTTAAAACGCTCTTTGTCATCTTCCCAGCGGAAAAAAGCATGCCCTTTGCTTGCCACCAGATAAAGCGGATACCCGCATCTCCTGCCCAGCGCAACCGCCAAGTCTTCCAGTGTCCAGGGTTTGAGTTCCTGCGTTGCCCGTGTGTGGTAGACGCGAACGGCAAAGACGGCAGAACAGACACAAACCAACGCCACCATCCCGCCAAGGAGAATGGCGGTTTTCCGAGAACCCACAGGTTTTGTTTTCTTCCGTCTCATCGTGTCAGCCCATCAGGGAATAGCATTCCTTTCGTTAAGAAAAAGATTAGCATATTTCAGAACGGTTATCTAGCGGAAATCTTCGGTGGCGCCGAATTTTCGTTTTCGTGAGTTTGATTTTAGCCATGGTTCACCTTACAGTTTTCTCATTTTCTGCTTCGAGTTGGCGAAGTTGTGTCAGAAATTCCTGCGCACTGTTGTTGTCTTTGTCGTGCTTTAAATAATCCTCGATTAGTTTAGCGGCCTTGTCGTACTGTTGCAGGTTCTTGTAGAGTTCGGCGAGACGAAACGAAGCTTCGGGACTTTCGGGGTAAAGCTCGATGGCTTGACGGAACGCATATTTCGCCTGTTCAATCATCTCGCGGTTGAGGTAAAGCCCTGCGATGGCGGAGCGCATTTTCGAGAATGTTTTTTTTGCAGCCAAATTGTCCTGAAATGTCTGGTGTGTCTTCAATCCCGCGACCAGCTTGTCCCAATAGGCTGTGTCCTGTTCCTCAATCTCTTTCCAAAGTTGCGGGTTCTGATTCGGCGAGGGGAGCGGTTCTTTCTCAAGCTTCATGATGTATCCATGTGGACGCAGGTAGGGGTACATCCACGGGATAACGTAACTCTCCTCCACGTAGAAATCATGCGTGTCCTTATTCCAGTCAAAAATCCATTCCACGAGGATGGCGTTGATGGCCATGACGCTGAGGGCGCCGCTGACCTGGACACGGCCGTTCTCGATCTTGATGTCCGCGCCGGGGGGGCCGCGGCCGGCCTGGACGTCACCCACGAACTGCTGGAACGCTTTACGCGCGTCGTCATCAGATGGAAGACGGAGACGCTTGCCATAGAAGTAGCGGAGATAGGAAAGATAGTTGTTGTCTGCCAATGCGTTTTGCGTGATGCAAAAAAGGTTGGACCCCTCCACCTCGTTCATCATCGTAACGACAAACCGACCGGGGTCGGTCCCGCCGAAATAGATGCTCCCCGACGGCATCGAGTTTAAGATGGGGGCATAGCACATGTTCAGTAAATCGGAATCTTTTTTCCATACATCCCACTGCTCATAGATTCCCAATACCTCATGGATGGGTGGGAAGAGCGCATTCTGCAGCGCTGGGATTCGCTCATCCATTTCTTGGTTTTCATGAAGCAGCGCGAAACGGTTGGTAACGTTGCTTTCATGCCCTGCGATTGCCGCCTGAAAGAAATCGTGGGCTTTGGGCGGGATAGGCAAGTCAAGCTCCTCGGATATTTTCTGCTCAAGGGCATAGCGCTGCTGGCTGAACGTTTGCAAATCCGCTGGCAAATCCACCTTGAACTGTGCTTGCTCGGGCGACAACGAACCTGATAGAATCATGAGCCAAAATAGCGTTTTCATTCCTGCTTCTTCAATCATTCCTTTCGTTGAGAAAAAGATTAGCAAATATCAGAACGGTTATCTAGCGGAAATCTCCGGTCGCGCCGAATTTTCGTTTGCGTGAATTTATTAATCGCCTCGAATTAAAGGCACCCCGTCCCTTGTCCCCCGTCCGTAGTCCCGTAGTCCTGTAGTCGGAGAGGGGGGCTGGGGGGTGGACTACGGGACTACAGGACGACGGGACGGGGGACGAGGGACGCCCACGGTAGGGACGGCTCTCCGAGCCGTCCGACGGCGGTCTCGGAGAGACCGCCCTACCGGACCAGCCAAAAACAAACCCCCGCCCCCGAATACGGGGGCACCCCCTTTCAAAAGGGGGCTTTCCCGTCCGGTATTAGCGTGCAGCCCTCATTTCGTAACCCTCCAGAACTTCGCGGTGAGCTTGGAGGGGATGCCGGCCTCGTCGGGGTTGAAGCAGTCGGCTAAAATCTGCCAGCCGAGGTCGAGGGCGTTTTCGAGGGGGATGTTGACCGAGAGGGACATCATCTCGCGCTCGAAGCGCGCGCCGTATTTCAGCAGCTTGGCGTCCCACTCGCTCATGCGGAAGCCCATGGACTGCTTCTCGAGGGTCTCCTTGAAGGAGGCGTAGAGCTTGATCATCGCGTCCATGATGGTGCGGTGGTCCTCGCGGGTGTTTTTGTTGACCTGCTGCTTGAGGCGGCTGAGCGAGCCGAAGGGCTCGATGCGGCCGTTGCGGAGGTAGAACTGCCCCTCGGTGATGTAGCCGGTGTTGTCAGGGACGGGGTGGGTGACGTCGTCGCCGGGCATGGTGGTGGCGGCGAGGATGGTGATGGAGCCGGCGCCCTCGAAGTCCACGGCCTTCTCGTAGCGGGAGGCGAGCTGGGAGTAGAGGTCGCCGGGGTAGCCGCGGTTGGAGGGGATCTGCTCCATGGTGATGGCGATCTCCTTGAGCGCGTCGGCGAAGCTGGTCATGTCCGTGAGCAGCACCAGCACCTTCTTGCCGCCGAGCGCGAACTGCTCGGCGACGGCGAGCGAGATGTCCGGCACGAGCATGCACTCGACGATGGGGTCGGAGGCGGTGTGCACGAACATGACCGTGCGCGAGAGCGCGCCGCTCTCGTCGAGGGTGTCGCGGAAGAAGAGGTAGTCGTCGTGCTTCAGGCCCATGCCGCCGAGGATGATGACGTCCACCTCCGCCTGGAGCGCGATGCGGGCGAGCAGGGGGTTGTAGGGCTCCCCGGCGCGGGCGAAGATGGGAAGCTTCTGCGACTCGACGAGGGAGTTGAACACGTCAATCATCGGGATGTTCGTGCGCACCATGTTGCGCGGCATGATGCGCTTGGCGGGGTTGACGGACGGGGTGCCGATGTCAATGAGGCTGTCGGCGAGCGCGGGGCCCTTGTCGCGGGGCTGTGCGCTACCCGTGAAGGCGCGGCCGAGCAGGGCGTCCGAGAACGGCACGCGCATGCGGCTGCCGAGGAAGCGCACCTTGGCGTCGGTGGCGATGCCGCGCGCGCCCGCGAAGACCTGGAGCGCGACGTTGTCGCCGTCGAGCTTGATGACCTGCGCCAGCGAGGTCCCGGTGCGCGAGGTGACCTCCGCCAGCTCGCGGTACTGCACCCCCTCCGCGCGAAGCGTGATGACGCTCCCGGCGAGGTTGTCAATGGAATGGTAGAGTTTGTGCATGATGGTCTCGTCTCCTATTGCGTTTGCTTCGCGCGCTTTGTTTTGCCCGTGCGTACACGGTACGACACACTCTTTTCCCTAGCGCAAAAACCGATCTGTTTCCGCTCGGGGTCGGGGGGCGGGGTCAGCAAGGGTTCGATCTTCTCGTACAGGTCAATCAGCGCCTCGTCGTGCGTCAACTGTGACTTCTCGATTTCGGCAAGCCGTCTTGCCAAGGTCGTGGTCGTCAGGAGTTGCTCGCGCATCCGCATGAATGTGCGGATGATGAAGACGCTCATCTCGGTTGCCTTCGAGCTGTTCAACACCATCGCCGCCATCGCAATCCCGTGTTCCGTGAACGCAAAGGGGAGGTACTTGACGTTCCGCCCGCGTGTCTCGGCATCGTCTTGGAACAGGCGGCTTTTCGTAACCTGTTCATTGACAATGCCTTGCGCGTTCAAGGTCGCAATTTGCGACCTTGAACGCATAATCTCTTCATAATCAACGGGTTGCAAATCTAGCATATCAATTTGCTGGTGTTTTTGCGCTATTTCCAACGCCTCGGACTGCTTCAGTTGGAACATGAAATCGCTTGGGAAACGAGCGTTGTTACGCTTCACGGCCTCGTTGAGGCGTTTGGTCGGGACGCCATACAATTTCGCCAGGTCAGCGTCAAGGATGACGCGCTGGTTCCGGACAATCCGGACCACGTCATACACCTTATAAAGCACGGTTGTCTTATTTTTCATAACGAACTCTGTAGGTTTTGGAGTACGGGGCCCCCTGCGGGCCATACGCCGCCCTCATTGCGCGGCCTCCTTGATCGCGGCGAGGATTGCGTCGCGGCGGGTGACGAACTCGGGCGTGTCGGTCGGGGTCTGGTTCCAATCAATGAACGCTTGGGTGATGCCCTGAAAAAACTTGCGGGCCGCGGCCTTGTCGGTGAACGGGTAGTCGGTCGTCATCGCTTGTTCGACGACGGCGAACATCACCTGCTGGCGGTCGGCGGGCGTCGCCGCGTCAGCATCGTGGAACGCGTTCTGCTGGAGGTACACGGCGTCGAGCAGCTCGCCCTTCAGGTAAACCATGAAGTCCTGCATGCTCACGCCCTCCTCGCCGACGACCTTCATCATCTGCGACACATCGTTGCCCGTGCGGAGCACCGCGCGGAGCCGCTCGACGCGACCGCTCTCGATGATGCTCGTGTACTTGCTCCAGCTTTCGAGCGGGTCAATGGCGGGGAAGCGGCGGGCGTCGGAACGCGCGCGCGACAGCCCGTGGAACGCACCGACCACCTTGAGCGTCGCCTGCGTGACGGGCTCGTCGAAGTTGCCGCCCGCCGGGGACACCGTCCCGCCGATCGTGACCGAGCCCGTGGAGCCGTCCTTCAGCAGGACGCGCCCAGCGCGTTCGTAGAAGTTCGCGATGAGCGATTCGAGGTACGCGGGGAACGCCTCCTCGCCGGGGATTTCCTCGAGGCGGCCGGAAAGCTCACGCAACGCCTGTGCCCAGCGCGACGTGGAGTCCGCGAGCAACAGCACGTTCAGCCCCGTCTGGCGGTAGTAGCTCGCGGTCGTTGCGGCGGTTTAGTCGGAAGGCTCTCGCGGCGCGTGGGGGAGGG
>WRML01000097.1 GCA_009777165.1 Kiritimatiellota bacterium | reverse complement strand
GGCATCCCGATGGGATGCCATGATTTTTTTTTTGCGTTCTCTTCTACCGAAAGAAACATCCCTAACGGGATGTTGTTACGGTATGCTTTAAAAGTGATTTCACAATAACTTGACGTTGTTACATTTAACCCTGAAAGGGCTCCGGCATTAGCGTAGGGCGAAGCCCTACGTTAATGCCGACGGACTTTCAGCCCTCGCGGCTCGCGGGGACGCTCGCCCTCCATTTGCACGAGGGCTTTCAGTCCTGTTGCCGAATGTAGCAACGTCAAGTTAAAACACTATAGAAAGAAGTAAGACGCACAACAACCTTCCTTTTTCCTACCGTCCGCCGAGTCGTGGGACAGAGCGGGAGGTCTGCGGCGGAATCAGGTCGAGGAAGGGCTTGAGCAGTTCTTTCTGTTGCCAGAAGGGTGCGAAGCGGGGATCGTCGCGCAGATAGACCCGCGCCTTCTCGCCGCCCAGCCGCACTGCCTGCAACCATGCGTTGTACCCCTCCTGATCTTTCTTTTGCAAGAGGTAAACCCAGCCCAGCTCAATCCAGCCGACAGGGTCACGAGGCATTTGGGCGGTGTAGTGCGTCAGCGCCTGAAGCGACAGGTCAAGCTGCTTGGCGCTGCTGAGCAGGGAACCCAGCTCGAAGAAGTAGTGGGGGGGGGCATTTGTGTTCGAGAGCATGGTGGTGCCGAGGTGGCGCAGTTCGCCCTGGAGCCCCATCCGCGCATAGACCATCAACAGTTCCATCGCGTCGTTGGGGTCGGCGGCTCCATCCGCCTTGATCTTCTCCTGAAGCTCGATACGGCGCTTGTCGCTCTTCGCGAGATCTTCAAGGTGATTGAGAAAACCCCTTGCGCTGGCGTTGTATCGATCGTATTCGAGATAGTCCGCCATCAGCGTGCGTGCGTCTTCGTACCGCCGCAGGTTCCTGTAAAGTTCTGCAAGGCGGATACACCCCTCGGGGCTTTCCGGGCACAGTTTGACGGATTGCCTGAACGCATATTCCGCCTGCGGGATCATCCCGCGGCTCAGGTAGAGGCCAGCGATGGCAGAACGCATCTTCGCGAAGGATTTCTTCGCGTCGAGGCTACGACGGAACTCCTCGCGGGCAAGGAAGTCGTCGGTCAACCGATCCCAGTACGCGGTGTCCTGTTCGACAATCTCCTTCCACAGGCCGATCAGGTCGGTGTGCTGGGAATTCCACTGGGGCCCCGGGAGAGGGTCCCGCTCGATTTTCATGATAACCCCGGCAGGGCGCAGGTAAGGGTACATCCACTGGATGACGTAACTCTCCTCGACGTAGAAGTCGTGCGAGTCTTTGTTCCAGTCGAAGATCCATTTGGAGAGGATGGCGTTAATTTCCATGACGCTCACCGCGCCACTGACCTGGACACGCCCCCCCTCGATCTTCAGGTCAACGTTCGGGGGCCCGCGTCCAGCGCGGACATCCTCCACGAACTGCTGGAAGGCCTTCGCGCTGTCGTCCGGCGTGGGGATGCGGATGGGTTTCTTGGGGTAGGTGTTCTGACGGTCAAGCAACGTCCAGCCGGCCTTGAAGACACTCTGCTGCCAGGCGGGTTTGTTCGTGATGGTGCCGGAGAGCTTGCCATTCTCGTCCACCCGGGGGCGGGTGTAGTCGTAATGGTCGCGGATGTAGCTCATGTAGGTGGTGTCCGCCAATGCGTTCTGCGTGATGATATAGACATCGCGGCGGTCGAAGTCCCTCATGCGCTGGGTTTCGTGCTGGCGCTTCGCCCCGGCGTCTTCGTCAGGGTTGTTGATCCTGTCCTGTAGCCTCTCAATCAGTTGGCGGAGTGACTGTGTTTTATCGTTTACCCCCTCCTTTTCCTGATGGAGAGCCACTCTTTCCTCTTGACGGGACTTTACCTTTTTCTCATTTCCCGCCTTGTTGCCAAACGCGGCAATCTCCTTCTCAATCGCCGCTATTTTCCCGTCCAGCCGGGTTTCCCGTTCCCTGAACGCCTGTATGTCTTTTTCGAGCGTCTGTATGCCACTGCGGAGGGCCTTCTCGTCAAGCGGCATCCAGGGGCTGACGTAGCGACAGTCGGGCTTGACAAAGCTCTCGCACAAAATCAGGTACGTCGGCACGAACCGCCCAGGGTCGGTGCCGCCGAACAGCACGGCATCCCGCGTCATGTCGGGGTATCCCCCCCCGGGGTTGAACATGCGGTACCCGAACTGGTAACCGAAATCGAACGTCCGCATTGAGCAGAGCTCCCAGTTGTTGTGGTAGGTGATGCACGGGAACGCGAGGCACCCGAGGCAGAGCAGGAGCATGACCTCGCGGGGCATCTGCCGCCAGAGCCGCCGAATGGCCACTAACGCGATGGTCACCCCGTACCCGATGAGCATGGCGAAGAACCCGTGCGCAGGCGCGAAGAACTTGAGCGTGATCTGCTGTTCCTGCGCGTCCACCTTAGGGTTGATGATCATGATCAGCCCGAGGCTTGTCACGAGGAACGCCGTCCAGACGAAAATCATCCACGCGCGCCCGAGCTGCCTCAGGTAGAGCCACAGCCCGATGATCATGCACAAGAGCGTCGGCAGCGCCAAACCCCAGAAGATAAGGACGACTGAGTTATAGTTATCTTTGATCATCCTGAGCGCTTCGGGATTCTGGCGGCTGGGGTTAATCAGGAAGACGTAACGCAATGCCATGATGCCGATCACCGCCATGGGGATGGCGGCAAGCCAAACGATCAGGAGCCAGAGATGTTTTCGCGCGTCGCTGACGAGCTTCTTCGTCATCCACACCGTCGCCATCGCCAGCGAGCCAAGCCCGAAAAGGGTCAGCACCCACGAATACTGCCGCCCCAGCCCCCGGGTGAAAATCCACAGCTGGGTCATGATGAGTTTCCCGCACGGGTCAGCCATCCGGACCGCCTCGTACTGCCCGCGCTTGATGGCGTGCAGGAACCCCTCCTTGGTCGCGGCGTATCCCCAGTTCATCGGCGGGTTGGTGGACGCGGCGACCGGCATGTAGAAATAGAACGCGCACCCGCAGAGGATCAGCACGGTGTAGAGTAGCGCGTAGCGCGGGCGCACCCAACCCTTTTCCGAGAACACCCCCAATAGCAGGAACCCCGCCACCATCAGCGCCATCGCCGTGGACATCTCGGACTTGTACAGGACAAGGAAACGGGACAGGGGGGGGTCCTGCTCGGTCACCTTCATCAGCAGCGGGTCATGCGCACACGTCCAGTAAATAACGAGAAACACCGCGATGACGAACAGCGCGACCATTTTTCGGAACCAGCCGTTGATGTTCCTGAGCGGGAACTCCGCAAAGGCGATGGCCCCGAGCACACCGATGAACGTGATGCCGCGCCACAGGGCAAGCGATGCCACCGAAGGCGCCTCCTTGATGCTCCACGATTTGAGGATCGCCTCGTGCACGTTTGCGGGCGTGTTCAACCACGCGAACAGGATAAACACCGCGGCGATGCTCAGGAGCACCGCGACCAGCAAGTCCCAGAACGTCGTGAGCGACGACATCATCAGCGACGTGTCATCCGCGAAGGTGCGGCGCGGCGGCAGGCCCTCGCGCCGCTTGAGGAAGTCGTCGAGCCCGAGCGCCAGCGTCCCCACGATCAGGGCCCCTACCATCACCGCCACCGTCTGGTGGTTGGTCATGCTCAGGCCATAGATCAGGAGCGAGGCATATAAAAACCCGAGGCGTTTAGGCTGGATCATCCATGCGAAAAAAGTATAGGCGATGAGGATGAACGAGAAGGCGTTCAGGACGCGCATCTCCGAGACGCTCGCCCAGAGCCACACTCCCCGGTTGAAGCCAAACAACAGCCCCGTGCTGATGCCGACGCCAAACGCGATCCACTGCTGCATCTTCTCGTCAATGTCCTGAGCCCACGGCAAGGTGTGGAGCAGGACGCGCGTGGAGCGGATCATGAGCAAGGTCAGAATGCTGACGGTCGCCGCGCCCGTGAAGACGGACATCGTGCCGATGCGCCACGCGGGATTCCCGAACGGCACGATGAAGTTGCTCCAGATGTATCCCAGGAACGCCCAGATGGGATAACCGGGGGGGTGGGGGACCCCGAACGTGAATGCGCCTGTCACCAGTTCCCCCGAATCTTGAAGTGTCACCTCCGGCGCCATGTGGAAATAGAACGCCCATCCCGAGAAGAGGAACGTCGCCAGCGCGGCAAACCAATCCGCCCGCCTGAAAAAACGCCTCGTCACGTTTGACCCCGTACCTGTGGTTTCTGCAGCCTCTTTCGCTTTCATCGGAATCATTTAGCCTCTCTGCCTCTTAAAAAAGAAAGGATATAGTATGAGGAAATATCCGGGAAAACGCAAGCCAAATAGCATGAGCAAAATTCGCCTGATCAAAATTCGATCAAACTCCGATCGCAAAGAACCAGTAAATAAAAACTAACCACTCGCCACTCAATCGTGTTATTATTCTCTTTTTAACGAAAAGGATTCTTATCTATGCCGGAACACGTTTTGGAGAATAATGAGTACCGCGAACAACGCATCGCGAACATGAGGAGGTTGGAGGCGTTCGGGATGAGGCCGTACGGCCAGGCGTTTGAGCGCACGCGGCTCTCGGACGTCCGCGCGGGGTTCGAGGAAAACAAAGCCGTGCGCGCGGCGGGGCGGCTGATGACCGTGCGGCGCATGGGCAAGGCGTCGTTCGCGACCATCAGCGACGGCTCGGGCTCGTTCCAGGTGTTCGTCAAGAAGGACCTGCTCGCGCCGGAGCTGTTCGAGGCGTTCGCGTACCTGGACCTGGGCGACTTCATCGGCGTGGAGGGGCGGCTGTTCGTGACGAAGACGGGCGAGCCGACCATCGAGGCCCACGCGTGGACGCTGCTGGGCAAGGCCGTCCTCCAGCCGCCGGAGAAGTTCCACGGCCTGCAGGACGTCGAGGAGCGCTACCGCAAACGCTACCTCGACCTGATGATGAGCCCGGAGTCGCGTGACCGCTTCAGCAAGCGCAGCGCCATCCTGCGCGAGATCCGCAGCTTCCTGCACGGCCGCGGCTTCGTCGAGGTCGAGACCCCGATGATGCAGGCGCAGGCGGGGGGGGCCGCGGCCAAGCCGTTCGTCACGCGCCACAACGCGCTCGACTGCGAGATGGTCATGCGCATCGCGCCGGAGCTTTACCTGAAGCGCCTCATCGTCGGCGGCTTCGACAAGATATTCGAGATCGGCAAGAACTTCCGCAACGAGGGCATCGACCGCACCCACAACCCCGAGTTCACCGTGCTGGAGGTTTACGAGGCCTACGGCGACCGCACCTCCATGAGGAACATCATCGAGGGCCTCCTGCCGCACCTCTGCGACACCGTGCTCGGCTCGCGCACCGTCGAGTACGGCGAGGCCAGGGAGGTGCTGGACTTCCCCCCCCCCTACCGCGAGGTCGCCTACGCAGACATCGTCAGGGAGGTCATGGGCGGCGACTGGTTCGAGCTCCCCGACGCCGACGCGCGCCAGCGCGCCGAGGGCAAGGGGCTCCACATTGACCCCGCGTGGGGCCACCTCATGATCACGCGCGAGGTTTACGACAAGCTCGCCGAGAAGACCCTGCGCCAGCCCACGTTCGTGACCCGCATCCCGCGCCAGTTCGTGCCGCTCGCGAAAGTGTGCGGCGACGACCCGGACCTGGCCGACGTGTTCGAGTTCGTCGTGGCCGGCAAGGAGCTCTGCCCCGGCTACACCGAGCAGAACGACCCCGCCGCGCAACGCGCCGCGCTCACCGACCAGGCCGGCGACGACCCCGAGAAGATTGACGAGGACTTCATCGCCGCGCTCGAGCACGGAATGCCCCCGACGGGCGGGCTGGGCATCGGCATTGACCGCCTCGTGATGATGCTCACCGGTACCGAGGTCATCCGCGACGTGATCCTCTTCCCGCAGATGAAAGCCGCCGGGCGGAACTGACAGTAAATGAATTTGGGATTGGCCATTTGGCCTTCAGCAGGGGGACTGCCACGTGACCTTTGGAATGCGGTGGCTTGGTGCTACTTTCACGCGTGGGGCTCGCCCCACGCGCCAGTGCCCAGACGGACACACGGGGCCCCCTTATAATCATCCCCGCGCGAGGCCCGCCCCCTTTTGAAAGGGGGTGGCGGTATCCCGCCAAGGGTTTGTCTCCTTCGTCCCCTAAGTCCCCTCCCCCATTTCTCAACTCCTCAACTTTTCAACTCCTCAACTTCTTAACTTCTCGCGCGAAAAAAACTTTCAGGTTGTTTTCGTCGGTTTTGTATGTTTTCCCTTTTCACGCTTGCAATCACCCGTGGGATGTGATAAACAGAAGACGTTCAAATTACGGGAGTTCTAGAGTGGAGAGCATGAGCAACAGGTTAGAGGGAAGAGCTGATAAGCCCGACAGGTTTCTTCCCAAACCCAAGGGCTTTCGGCCTCTTTATGAGATGCGGCAACATCCTCAAAAAGACTGTCGGTGCCACCGTCGAGCAAAGAGTAATCGAAACGCAGGACTATCAATGAAAAAAGCAACTGTTTTGTTTTTCTGTATCATAAGTGTTATTGCGACTTCAGCACATGCAAGTCATAATTATGAAGAGCGTAGCATTCTTTTTGAAAAGCTGATACAGAGGGTTTCGTTTTCACCCGTTCAAGAAGAAATGAGGCAAGATGGAGAGGACTCCTCATTTGTTGGTATGGCTGGTGACGGGAAGATCGTCGGATGCTTTCGGCGGTATAATAAAGGACTTCTTGTCAAGCAGTTTTTGTTCGGCGAAAGCAGTCATTCATGCCAGTGGATGGAGTTTTTTCCTGATGGCTTTTGCTCCACCCTATACACTGGCACGTGGCGTACTCTGGAGAGAGAGGGGAGGCTTAACCTTTATTGCACTGCGCCCAAGGGTGCAGATTATTTCGATCCTCTTGGGCAACCCATTGACAAAAGCCCCGGTACTGCTCCAATCCTAGGACAGGCATATTACAGTTCAACTTATCGCTTGCTTTTGTTTCAATGGGTTAAACCAGATGGAAAGTATACAATATGGTATTACATTTCTGTCAAGGAGCAATCCGAGGATGACCAGTATATCGTCTTTGGGAAGACTGCCGTGGAGGGGATTTACGACAGGGAACAAAAGAAGCTTACGATAGATAAAGTGACACACTACCTTGGTAAAAGCCAGTTTCAGGTTTTTACCGATGATTTCTCATCCGGGTTGCCAATAACGATCTCTTTCATTGATTGGTACGGTGTTACACATTCATGCGACTGTAAACTTATAATAGACATGTTGGGGTATAAGGATTGCGCAAAAAAAATGCAAGCAAGCCCCGGTTGGACAGGGTGTCTCAGGAGATGGTGTAATTCCACAACCCTGCGGCCAGCAGGTTGAAGCGGTCGTCGGTCTTTGGCAGCCGGTTGCGGTAGACCCCGGCCACCGCGTTGTAGCGCTTCATCCTGCCGATGCCGTGCTCGACCACGACACGGGCAC
>WRML01000096.1 GCA_009777165.1 Kiritimatiellota bacterium | reverse complement strand
ATGAAAGCCCTCGGGCGAACGGAGTGCGGACATTCCTGTCAGCAAACAATAACAATGCACAATGCGGACAGGAATGTCCGCACTCCTGTCGAACGGCGGTTTCGGAGAAACCGCTCTATCGTAGGGCTGCGCCCTACGCTATTGCCGTCGGGCTTTCAGCCCTTTGGAGCGTTGCCGCGCCCGTGCCGGAGGGGGTGCGGGAGGCGGTCAGGCAGATTCAGGCGAGCGACGGGTTCCGTCCGCGCGCGCCGTTCTTCCTGATGGAGCAGGAGACGCCGAAATTGGCTGGGGACGCGGAGGCACGGAAAGAATTGGCGGCGTTGCTCTCTCAGGCCGTCAACACCCCGGACATCAACCCGAACGCAAAGACGGTACTGTCGCAGTACCTCTATCAGGTGACGACGGACGCTGTACCGGTCATCGGCGCGAAACCGCCGGAGACGGAAGAGGCGTACCTCGCAATGCTAAAGAGCGAGCAGCCCTCGCAACGCATTACGGCGTTGACCGCGCTTACTACTTTTTATCCGACCCAAAAAAGAGTTTTTTCTTTCATGGGAATGTTGAAAGATGCCGACCCGAGGGTGCGGGCAACTGCCGTGCGGTGTTCTCTCAAGTTGGACACGCCTGTATTCCTTCAACTTATCATTGAGCTGTCGGGCATTTTTGAATTGCATCTTATGACAATGGATGTGTTGGTGGAGGAGGGGCTGTTCAAACAGGACGTGAAAAAGGCGCGTTACCTTGCGTTATTTTCGGCAGAGCATGATAATGAGCAGATCCGTGCCGCGGCGTTGCGTCTGCTGGGCGTGGTGGGGGAGGCGGAGGATGTGGCGTTCCTTGCGGAGATGGGGGCGGTGGAAGCTCTGGCGCAATTGTCGGGGGAGGGGGTGGACGAGGCGATTTTTGAGTTGCTTGAAAAACCCGGCAAGACCGCAACGCGTGTCGCGCTTGTCAATGCGGCGGCGGTCCGCAATGCGGAGGGGTTGACGGATGTTCTTGTGGAGTTAATCATGGATGTGGACGGGAAGGTGCGGGTCGCTGTGGTGAAAGCGCTCGGGCGTGTCGGCGACGTGGAGGCTTATGAAGAATTGATTGAACAATCAATTGGAATAATAGATGACAGCGCGGCTTGGGAGGATGCCGTCAGGCAGATCGGGCGGCGTATCCCTGACCGCCAGGCACGCTTGGAGCCGATACTTACCTGGCTCAATCATAGAAGTACTCCTGATCTATTCGTTAAGGGTCTGTTGCGTGCGCTGATACCGCTGGGGGGGGACGACGAGGCGTTGGCGGCGGTGCGCGAGCGCGTGAATTCGCCTGTCGAGACGATTCAGGATGCGGCGGTGCGGGCGTTGACGGAGTGGCCGGATGCGGCGGCGTTCCCGGACTTGCAGAAAATCGCGGCGGATGAGGGGATGTCGCGGACGCACAGGACGCTGGCGGAGCGGGCGGTGGAGCGGATGCGGTCGGCGTGGACACGCCAGTCCGCGCTGGTCTATATGAATTGCGGGACGGAGACGGAGGCCTCGGGCAAGGGGGGGGTGCGGCTGCGCATGGGGAATGTCGAGCCGTGGACGTATCAGGACTCGGCGGAGGGGACGGTGTTCTTCTCGGGCAATGAGGTCGTCGCGGAGGTGACGGGCCTGACGGACGGGAAGGATTACCAGATCGGGTTCACGTGGTGGGACTATGACGCGAACGGGCGCGTGCAGTCGGTATGGGTCAACGGGCAAATGGTGCTGGGGCCGACCCCCCTGCCGAATTTCAAGGACAAGAAGGAGGGGGCGGCGGTGCTGTCGGTGTCCGTGCCGGGGGCCCTCGTCAAGGGGGGGAAGGCGGACATCCGCTTCAAGAAGGAGGGGGACACGAGCAACGCGGTCGTGAGCGAGGTGTGGGTGGGGGCTGAGGACAAACCCCCGGCAGGGATACCTGCCACCCCCTTTCAAAAGGGGGCTGAGGACAAACCCCCGGCGGCGGCTCGCGAGGACGCTCGCCCTCCAGAGGTGAGGGCGAACGGGGGGGCCCCGAAGAGGATTCTGATTCTGACGGGGCTGGAGCATCACGAGAATTGGCGGGAGAACACGCCGACGCTGACGGCGGCGTTCGCGGAGGACAAGCGTCTGGAGATTTCCGTGAGCGAGGACCCGGGGGTGATGTCGTCGCCGGAGACGCTGGCGAAGTATGACGGCTTCGTGCTGTACTACAACAACAATACCGTTGAGAAGAGGCCCCCCCCGGCGGGGGCGCTGGACAATCTGATCAGGGCCGTCGAGGAGGGGGGCAAGGGGCTGGTGCTGGTGCATTTCGCGAGCGGGGCGTTTTACGACTGGGGGACGGAGAAGGTGGACGCGGCGTTTGCGCGGATCGCGGGGAGGGTCTGGAACCCGAAGCTCCGCGCACATGACCCGCACGGGACGTTCACCGTGAACATCGCGGACAAGGGGCATCCCATCACACGGGGGCTGGCGGACTTCGAGACGGTGGATGAGCTGTACACGTGTCTCGACGGCGAGGCGCCGATCCATGTGGTGGCGTCGGCGGTGTCGAAGGTGGACCAGAAGGTCTACCCGATGGCGTTCGTGCTGAACCCGGGCAAGGGGCGGACGTTCCATTGCGCGCTGGGGCATGACGCGCAGGCGTTCAATGAGAAGACGCTGGAGTTGTTCCGGCGCGGGGCAATGTGGACGGTGGGGATTGAGTAGGAATGAATGGTTTGATTTTTACCACAAAGGACACAAAGGTTTACACAAAGGACACAAAGGATGGTGGGACTGGAGTAGAAAAGAATGGTTAAATTTTTACCACAAAGGACACAAAGGTTTACACAAAGGGCACAAAGGGATTAAGGATGAAATGATATGACAGAAAATGAAATATCGAAAACCGTGCTTGACGCAGGAATCAAAATCCATAAGGCCTTAGGTCCTGGGTTGTTGGAAAGCGCTTATGAAGAATGCCTTTTTTATGAGCTTCAACAATATGGCTTGTCTGTTGAAAAACAAAAAGCACTCCCACTTGTGTATCAAGATGTGAAATTAGATGCTGGTTACAGAGTTGATTTGCTAGTCGAAAAAAAATTGGTCGTTGAGATAAAATCTGTGGAAGCGTTGAGTGATTTGCATTTGGCACAGGTGTTGACCTATCTCAAGCTCAGCGGTTGCAAATTAGGCTTGCTTATCAATTTCAACACGGTACTATTCAAAAATGGCGTGAAGAGGGTGATTGTCGGACAGTTATAATGTCCTTTGTGTCCTTTGTGTAAAACTTTGTGTCCTTTGTGGTAAAAATGGGCTAACAAATCAGGAGAAGAGAAAATGAAGATCGGATTTCACACGGATGCGTTCAACACGAGCTTCAGGAGCTTTGAGGCGTGTCTGGAATGGGCGCAGCGGAATGACGTGCATTTCATCGAGTGCGGGCTGATTGACGGGGTGAGCTGGATTCACGGGCTGGGGTACCAGCCGCACGTCGCGCTGTATGAGGACCCGCTGATGCTGAAGAACAGGATGGCGGAGACGTACGGGGTGCGGTTCTCGCAGGTGGACGCGGCGTTCCCGCTGTCGGGCCGGGAGGGGCCGTGCTACGGCGTGCCGTATGTGCTGAAGACGCTGCAGTGGGCGAAGCTCGCGGGGGCCCCCTGCATCGCCACCACGGACGGGCTGCACCGCCCGGAGGGGATGTCGGACGCGGAGGCGATGGACATGATGAAGCGTTCGTATGAGCAGATCCTCACGGTCGCCGAGGCGTATGGGATTTTCATCAACATCGAGGTGCACGGCTATTTCACCACGAAGCCGGATATGCTGGAGAAGATGCTGGCGTTCTGCGATTCGCCGTGGCTGGGGCTGAACATGGACACGGGCAACAGTTTCATCGCGGGGCAGGACCCTGTGGAATTTGTGAAACGCTTCATCGGGGAAATCCGTCATGTGCATGTGAAGGACGTCTCGGAGTCGCTCGCGGAAATGGTGCGCGGCAACGCGACGGGCATCGCGCTGAGCCACTGCGCCATCGGGGGGGGGGTCAACGCGGACAACATCCGGGCGTGTCTCGCGCTCCTGCGCGACGCGGGCTACACGGGGGTCCTCAGCATGGAGTGCGAGGGCGCCGGGGGGCCCATGATCGAGGCGTCGCTCGCGTGGATGCGCGGGACGCTGGCGGAGCTGGGAATCCCGGAGGAGAAGTGAGCATCAGCATGCAGAGTGTCGATTCGGCTCGACTCGGGTCGATGCGAATCGACAAAAGGCATGACTTAAATCAGGAGAAGCGAAAATGAAAATCGGAGTGAACTTATTGTTGTACGCGACGGCGATCACGAAGGAGCACCGGGGGTTGCTGGAGGCGATGCGGGCGGCGGGGGCGGACGGCGTGGAGGTGCCGATCATGGAGGGGGGGGTGGAGGCTTACGCGGAGCTCGGGCGCATCCTCGACGACCTCGGGCTGGCGCGGACGTCGTCCATGGCGTTCACGTCGCCGGACGCGAACCCGGTGAGCGAGGACCCCCTCCGGCGGCAGGGGGCCGCGGACCACCTCAACTGGCTTATTGACTGCGCCCACGCGCTGGGGGCCACGGTCATCTGCGGGCCCATGTTCCAGACCATCGGGCAGTTCACGGGGGGGGGGGCCACCGAGCAGGAGCTGGAGTGGGCAGCGGGGGCCCTGCGGCACGTCGCGGACAGGGCGGGGGGGGCCGGGATCACGCTGGCCCTCGAACCGCTCAACCGTTTCGAGTGCTACATGGTCAACACGCTGGAGCAGGGGGCGGCGTTCACGCGACGCGTCGGACACCCGTCGGTGGGGGTCCTGTTCGACACGTTCCACGCGAACATGGAGGAGAGGGACATGGCCCGCGCCGTCCGCGAGCATGGGGGGGGGGGAATCCGCCACGTGCATTGCAGCGCGAACGACAGGGGGGTCCCGGGCGAGGGCCACATCCCCTGGGGGGGGGTGTTCGGCGCGCTGAAGTCCATCGGCTACGACGACTGGCTGGTCATCGAGGCGTTCGGGCGGTCGTTGCCCGGGCTGGCGGCGGCGACGAAAATCTGGCGCGACCTCTTCGCCGACCCCCTCGACGTGGCGCGTGTGGGCATCCCGTTCGTGCGAGGCGCCTGGATTAGTGGTTAGTGATTAGTGGTTAGTGGTTAGAACCATGCAGCGAAGCAATGACTAATCACTAATCACTAATCACTAATCACTAACCACTAATCATTAACCACTAATCATTAACCATTAACTGAAGGGGGTTTAATCAAGATGAAACACAAACACACGTTGATGGCGTTGCTCTGCATGGCCGCGCTTCATGCGTTGCCGCAGGGTGAGCGTTTTGCTGATATCCTCAAAGAAGCCAATGCGAAAATGTGGGATGAGGGGGAGTGGGAGGAAATGCATCCCACCAAGCAAACCCTCGATGAATGGCGTGAGGAGCGCATGAGGCAATTGGGACTGCATTTCCTGATGCGCTACACCGAGCTGTTCGAGCGTGAGCCGGAGGAATGGGACGCGAGACAGGAGGCGTATTTCCTCTGGCACTCGATTCAGAATGTGTTGGAAAAACCGGAGGACCGGAAGACCCTGGACAACTGGCGGGCCCAATGGCTCGGCGACTATGTGATCGGGCGGAAGTTCTACCGCGAGGATCGTCTCCCGGAGCTTGCCGCGCAGTTCCCGGACATTCAGGACACGGAGAAAATCGCCCGTACCCTGATGGCGGAGTTTCCCATGCGCAGGGAGCCGTATTGCGCCCTCCTGAGCATCGCGCGGCGCAAGGGCGCGGAGGCGTATGAGGCAACGTTGCGGGAAATCCTGAACAGCGCCGACACCCACGAGACGGTCAAGGCCTATCTGCAAAGGAAACCCGGGGAAAAGATAAAGGACAATTATTATTCGTATGGTATCTTTTGGGGTGACGCTGAGGATATCGAGTTCCACCATTACGAAATCCGGGAGGCCCAGCTCTATGCCCGCCTCGAGGAGTTGATAGCGAAAGGCACCTTCTTCCAAAAACATTGGCGGTGGCTTAAGGGTGAGATTGTAGACTATAATCAAGTGCCCCTTGCGCTCATCGCGGAATTTCCAAATCAGGTGGGCCCCTATATGGAGTTGTTCTCCTCCGCCATCCGAGGGAAAAGGATTCAACTGTCTGAAAACCACATCACCTATGAACGCGACATCAACAAGGCGCGGGCGTGGATGCTGAAGTTCGTCAAAGGCCCTGCGCCCGATGTGGTCAAAGCCGAGTTGGCGAACCATTTTATTCGTTTTGCAGTCGGGGACGAGTTAGGCAAGACTTTTAGGTTAGCCATCCTGTCCCGGATTGAGAGCTACCTGCCGGCCCCGAGAGAGGAAAAAGCCTGGCTTGAAAAACACGTGCCGCAGTGGAGGGTCTGTCTGGAGGCGTATGCCGATTTTATGGATGTCCTCCTGCAACGCGTGAACGAGGATGACGAGGATGAAATGAGTTCAAGCAGGTGGGATGCCATTCATCTGTTGGACGCGCTTCTGGAGGTGACGGACGAGCCGGAATATCGGCGGCACCTGAAAGAGATTAACGCCAAGTGGCTAGCCCTGACTGGGTGGAGCGAAGAGGAGCGCATGGCGTTGCGCAGTACCCAGCTTTTCGCGCAGGAGGCGGACGCGAGAGGAGAAGTGGTGCGCGACCCTCGGCTGATCCGTGATCAGGCTAAGGCGTACCCGCCCGAGGTGTACGAGAAAGTGACGCGGACTCTGATCAAGGAATTTCCCCAACAGAAAGATTTGTACGACAATTTAACGCACGTTGCCGAACGCCAAGACCCTTGGGACCGTGCCCTGCTTCAGGAAATCCTCGACAACGCGGTTTCTGAACATACGAAAGAATGGGCTCAACAACGGATTGCCCAGATGAACCGCGTCGGGCAGCCTTTCGAGCTCAAAGGCATAGCCATCAACATGGAGCGGCGGGAACGCATGCCGCTGCAACAGATGAAAGGCAATGTCACCCTGATTCATTTCTGGACAACGTGGGACGAGTCCTGCATCGAGGAACTACCGCGCATCAAGGGCCTCTACGACACCTACCACGCGCAGGGCTTTGAGGTCATCAGCATCAGCCACGACAAGACGCCAATGGCTGCGGAAGCCTTTCTGGAACAGAACCCCCTGCCGTGGCCTCAACAGTGGCATCAGTCACGGGAGGATTTCGATCTCCGTTCCTTCCCGACCCTGTGGCTGGTGGATAAACAGGGGATTGTCCGCGACGTCAACGCGCAGAACGGCACGGAGCAGAAAATCAAGAAGCTGCTCGCCGAGCCGTAATGCGGCACAGGGCTGAAAACCCGTCGGCACTATAGCAATTTAAGAAATAGTGTATCCAGTCCCGCAGGGACGATATTTTATTAACCGTAGGCTTTAGCCTACGGCAGGGAAGTCTCTGAACCAAGTCCCGCAGGGACGGCACTTTGAGTGGGAAGTGCCGTCCCTGCGGGACTTTCCAAATGCGTTCACTATATTGTGTTCTCCTTTGGAGTGCGGCGGCTC
>WRML01000095.1 GCA_009777165.1 Kiritimatiellota bacterium | reverse complement strand
GTTGCTGAAACACATCATCGGGCTCTATCCGCTGCTGGGGGGGGAGGTCCGCATCATGGGCAACGGCATCGAGGGTGGGGGGGGGGAAGAGCGCGACCGCGCCATACACGCCTTTGGCGTGACCTACCAGAGCGGCGCACTCTTCGGCTCCATGACGCTCCTCGAAAACATCTGCCTCCCGCTCGAAGTGTTCACAGGCCTCCCCCCGGACGCGCGGCGCCTGATCGCGGAGATGAAGCTGGAGCTTGTCGGGCTCAAACCGTTCGCGCACTACTTCCCGGCAGACATCAGCGGCGGGATGAAGAAACGTGCCGCCATCGCCCGCGCGCTCGCGCTGAACCCCTCCGTCCTATTCCTCGACGAGCCCTCCGCCGGGCTCGACCCCGTCACCTCCGCCGGGCTCGACAAACTCATCCTGCGCCTCCGCGACACGCACGGCATCACGTTCATGATCGTCACGCACGAGCTGGAGAGTATCCTCACCATCGCCGACCGCTGCCTCATGCTCGACGTCAAGGCACAGGGCGTCATCGCCGAGGGCTCCCCCGCCGAACTGCGTGACACCTCGTCCGACCCCGCCGTCTGCGCATTCTTCAACCCTAAGGCCCACGCGCAATAATTTCCACCTGCCCCGCGCAAGGGGGGGGGAAATGTAACTTTAAATGGGACAACAACGTATTAGGGTTTCGTGGCGTAGACGAAGTTGAAACGGCCGCCGGGGGCGGTGTCGCCGCTGATGTAGAAGTCCATGACGTTGCCCGCGTCCTGCATGTTGTCATTCCATTTGAACGCGATGTTGATGTCGTCGCCCGTGATGCCGAGCGCGGCCTTGGGAATCGCGATCTCCAGCTTGTTGCCGACGACCGCAAACGCACATTCCGCAACCTCGTCCCAGACCCATTTATCCTTGCCACTCTTCTCCAAGACAGCCTTGCCGTTCCTCGGGCCGACGCGATTGAGCGCGAAGTCGTAGCCCTGCCAGCCCGTGGCCTTGCTGCGGTCAACGTCAATGAAAAGCGTCATCCAGTGCGGGCCGGCCGGTGGGGTGAGCGCGTCGGCGGTCTCGACGTAGAAGTAGAGGAACGTGTCGTCACGTGCGACCTTCGCACCGATGATGTCGTTGCGCCCACTGGTGTCGGTGTAGGACTGGTCGTAGCGGCCGCGGTGGTTGCGGTGCAGGGTGTTGCCCTTGTAGTGCGCGAAGTGTGGGGCGACGTCCGCCCACCCGTCGGCGCGGCCGATGACAATGGTCTTGGGCGCGGACGGTTGGGGGGGCGCATCCATGCCCTTGAACGTGCGAACGTTGTCAACGAGTTGGTAGTAATAGACGTCGCCGAGGTCGCCCCAGCCCTTGTTTGGCTCGATGTCGCGGCTGCGGTCCCAGTCGAACTGGTCAACAAACGAGAACGGCACACCGTTCCAGCCGTGCTCGGGGAGCCACTGCCCTGCGGTGTACTCGTTCCATCCCGTCACGAACACGAGCTCCGGGTCGAGCTCGAACGCGCGCTCCCACTGTTCGAGGAAATTCCATCCGTGGAGGTAACCGTCGGGGCGCGGGTCGAAACCGTTGCGCGCGCTGAAGCTCCGGCCCTGGGCCCCCGGCACGTTGAACGCGCTGCAATGCCCGTTCCGCTCCGGCGCGGCGTTCTGCGCGATGCCGACGGCGACCTGCTCGAACGCGCCGCCGTCCTGCCTGACGTAACCGTGCTGGGGGTAGTTCTCCAGCCAGCCCCACTGGTCGTTACGGTTCGGGGCCGGGCCATTCACATAGTCCGGCTGGCCCGGGCGGAACGTGAAGAACTGCGCGATCTCGCGATCCTCCGGCGCGTCCGTCAGATTATCCGGATACGCCATGATGCACGGCTTTCCTTTCCAGACGAACCACAGGTCCGGGTAGCGGCCCGGCTGGTACACGTCGCGGTACAACTGGCGCAGCGACACCAGCGAATGCGGGACCGCGCCGAACGGAAGCATGAACGCGATTTTCGGCACGTCCACGCCGTCCTTCCGCGCCTGGTCCCACGTCGCCAGCAACGCCTCGTAAGACTCGATCCACGTGAGGCTGCCGTTGGTGCAGTCGAAGAAAACCGCATCCACCTTTGCGTCCGCGAGCATCTCGGCGTGTTTGCGCAACACCCACGGGTCGGTCGTCTTGTAGTAGCCGAGGAGGGGCTGTTCCCAGAAGAAGAACCCCGGGCGCTTCGTCCCCCACGCGGGATGGTTGTAGTCCTTCAGCGCCTCTGGATGCGCGCGGAGGATTTCCGAGATGTTCTTGATGCCATAGGACGTGTCGTCCTCGCCCTGATGCCACGTCCAGTAGAACATTGCGACGGTCTTGTTCGGGCGCGTCGGGCCTGCGGTCTCGTAACCCCTGACCACCCGTCCCAACCCGTCCGTCACCGCCCAGTGGTCGCTGTTGACCGCCTGGGCACCCGCGCACAAAGGGAAGATGCAAAAAACAATCCGCAAAAGACTGGATAGCACTCGGGGGGCACTCCACATGTGACGTTTTTTTTCCTTTCAAAAAAGACGGCGTCAGGATCAACAAAAATGAATCGGAGTTCGCACCTGATGACAAACAGGCCGTTTACTCCTCCATGCGCCCTGCGACACGGAGAACTTCCTCGACGGACGTGCGGCCTTCGATCACCCGCAGCCAGCCGTCCTGACGCAGGGTGATCAGGCCTTCCTTGACCGCGAGGTCCTTGATGATGTTGGCCGGCTCGCGCGCCACGACCAGTGCGCGGAGGGAGTCGGACATAATCATGGTCTCGTTAATCGCGCTGCGGCCGCGGTAGCCCGTGAAGCCGCAGCTGGGGCAGCCGTGCCCGATGATGAAGTCGGCGCCGCCGATGATGTCGGGGTAGAAGTTGGTCATCTCGCTGATGATGGCCGGGGGGGGGGGGTAGGTGTCCTTGCAGTTCTTGCACACGCTGCGCACGAGACGCTGGGCAACGATCCCCTCGACGCAGGAGGCGATGAGGTACGGCTCGACGCCCATGTCAATGAGGCGGGTGACGGCGCTGGGCGCGTCGTTGGTGTGGAGCGTGCTGAGCACCAGATGGCCGGTGAGCGAAGAGCGGATGGCGATGTCGGCGGTTTCGGAGTCGCGGATTTCGCCGATGAGGATGACGTCGGGGTCGTGGCGCAGAATGGAGCGCAGGGACGCGGCGAAGGTGAGGCCGATCTTGCTGTGCACCTGCATCTGGCTGATGCCGTGCATCTGGTATTCGACGGGATCCTCGACGGTAATGATTTTGGTGCCGATTTTGTTGAGGCGCGAGAGCAGCGAGTAGAGGGTGGTAGTCTTGCCGGACCCGGTGGGGCCGGTCATCAGGATGACGCCGTGCGGCAGCTCGGTGAGCTTGGCGATCTTGGGCATCTGGTACTTGGAGAGGCCGAGCTTGTCGAGGTCAATCTGCGTGGTGCCGCGGTTGAGGATACGCAGGCAGCAGGTCTCGCCCCAACCGGTGGGGATCACGGACACGCGCAGGTCGTAGTCGTGGTTCAGGCAGTGCACCTTGATACGGCCGTCGTGGGGCTTGCGGTGTTCGGCGATGTCCATGTTCGCCATGATCTTGACGGACGAGCTGACGGCGTTGCGGAGGCGCTCCACGCCCTTGGGCAGGGGGATCTGCTGGAGGATGCCGTCAATGCGGTAGCGTAGGCGCAGGGTATCCTCGTAAGGCTCGATGTGGATGTCCGTGCAGTCCATTTTGATGGCCTCGGCGATGATGAGGTTGATGAAGCGCACCATGCCGGTCTCCTGCGTGCGGACGGCGATGTCCTCCTCGCCCCGGAACTCTTCACCGATGCCCATCGTCTCCGCTTCCGCAATGAGCTGGTCAATCGTCTCCGCGCCGAGGCCGTAGAAATGGGTGAGGGACATGGAGACGTCGCTTTCCGGGCACAGCACGAAATCGAGGCCCGCGTCGAGGACCATCCGCAGCCCGTCCGCCATCGCGAGCGACGGCACGCGGCTCACCGCCAGCTGGAGCATCCCGTTCTGGAACGACAGCGGGACGATGCGGTGCCGCAACGCGACTTTCGCCGAGACCTTCTCGGTCGCCTCCGGCTCAATCTTAAAGTCCCCGATGGGGTGGAACGGGATGTGGCTGATGTCCGCCAGGATTTTCAGCAGGTCGTGCTCGCCGACGATACCCTCCGCGATGATCAGCTGATCCACGCCCTGGAGGGTCAGCGCGGCGCGGCCTTGCAGGTCGCCCAGCTTCTCGAGCGTGAGCATGTTGCGGTCAACGAGGATTTGCGTCATCTCGACGACCATGTCGTCGGCGTAGTATCGGATTTCTTCTTGGAATGTCATAAGGGCTCTAATGTGGTTCGCACGCAGATGACGCAGATTTTTCAGCTTTGCGCAGATTAAGACAAAGGAACACAATCTGCGTCAATCCTGAGAGACCTGCGTCATCTGCGTGCTGAACGAAAACGGGCATAAAACAGCACCGGGTTATTTCTTCGCGTCGGGGGTGGGGGGATTCGGGTCTGGCTCTGGCGTTAGTTCGACAAAGTCGCCGACGCGGATTTCCCGAACCGTGCCGTCGGGATACCGAACGGTTGCCTTCCGCATGTCCGCGCCGAGGATTTCAAGCCCGTGCACGATTTCGCCTTCCGTGTAGAACTTTGATTTGTCGGTGGAGTCCGTGAACATCGCGACGCTTGTCCCGTCCGAACGTTTGAAGAAACCGGGGAACGTGATTTTGGGCGTGATCATCTTGGGTTCCCCGGCCCCCGCGCCATCCGCGCCTGCGCCGCCACTGCTGCCCGGATTGCGCACATTCTGAAAGGGATTATTTTTCCCCGCATTCCCGTTTTGGGACCGCGGGGTATTCATCGCGGTGAGGAACTGCGAAAGTTGCTCGGGATTCATGAGGATCGCGTCCATGGTCGGGCGGAACGGCTCGAGCGGGATGAAGAGGTCATCGCCATCCAATTGGCGCGCCACATAATCGAGGATGCCGATTTCCGGTGCCTTCGGCGCGTCCGGCAGGTTATCCGAACCATCCTTAATCGGCTCCGGCGGTGTCATGTACATGAACATACAGTAACCCACCGTGCAAAAGAACAACACCGTGGCGACGGAACAAAACGCCTTCGCGTTCAGGTGCATCACCCATTTCCAAACTTGTTTCATGTCTCGATTCTCCTTCTCTAATAACCGCAGATGGGACAGATTATACAGGTTTTCTGAAACACCTTCACCTATAAAATCATGTTTTCGCGTTTTTTTTTCTTCCACCACAGATTAAAGTCCGATCCCCCAAACGAGGGCAATCGGTGCCGGCGGTGGTTACACCACGCCTCCGTTTTTCGTCAACGTCTCTTTCAGCGCCGCCTCATCGTAGTCCTTGCCGTCACGCGCGATGGACAAGAGGACATCCAGTTTGGGGATGTTGCCGTAGCGGTCGTTGAGGGGCGAGGTGACGTAGATGGAAGCCATCAGGTTGCCGCTCTGCACCGCCTCCGCGACGTTCAGCACACCGCCGAGGAATGCGTCGCGGTGGCGCGTGATGTAGCCAATGAGCCCGGCACGGAACGAGTCACCCGCACCAACCAAATCCACGACCTGCCCCGCGGCCATGTAACGGGATGCGCAGAACATGATGCCGCCCGTGTCCCCCTGCGCGTCAACGTACACCGTGTGCGCGCCGTTCTTCACGGTCACGCCGAAGAGTTGCGGGCGGCCCGACTTCCCGGCAAACCGATTCCTCACGAAATTCAGGAACCCGCGGATGCTGGCCTGCGTGTCCTCGCCGTGGTCGCATCCCTCGTGTTCGAGCGTGTTGCGGATCATCCGCGCCTCGTCAACGGACGTGAAGAAAATGTCCACCTCGCCCAACAGCGGCTCCAGCAGCCGGTAGGCGGGGACAGCCGCGCCTTTACGGATGAGCTCGTGCGGGTTGCCGCACAAGGTGTGACTGTCAACGATGGTGATGCAACCCTGCCCGCGGCACCACACGACGAAATCCGCCAGGTCTTTCCCGCCGTTCGCGTCGCCGCGCGTCGAGAGCCCCGAGTACATGTAGTAGGCGACGGTCGGCGCCAGGCGCAGGACTTCCTGTTTGAAGACCTCGAAATCGAAATCGTTGTTCGCGTTCGGGAAGTAGGCGATGCCGCCGCGCTCGCCGTGCGGCACCTCGTGGATGAACGTCGTGCCGGTCGGCAGGGTCGGGTGGATGACTGTCGCGGACAGGTCCACGCCGCTTGCGGACAGGATGTCGTAGAACGCGCGGCCCTGCGCGTCGAGCCCGCAGTAACCGCCCTTGCCGAGGTTTGATCCCACCGCCACGCGCAGCCCGGCGTGAGCCAGCAGCGGCGCCGTGTTACCGCCGCCGCCGGCGGAGGCCTTGCCGTTCGTGATGTACCCCATGAGCTCGGCTTGCGTGTACGGCGGCATCTCGGCGGTCTTGCACAACGCCAGCCCCCCCGCGCCCGCGAGTCTGCCCGTGAACGCGAAGTCCTCGCTCCGCAGATCAACCACCGACGTGTTCAGAATCATAACATCCGTTTTCATCCTTTTCCTCCTTAATATGAAATGCTATGGTAGAGGTTTTCGGCGTAAAACACAAGCCCGAAACATGGGGGGGCGCAACATGGGGGGGCGCTCACAGCTGGCATTCCGCAACTGCTCAGACGCTCTTAGGGACTTCTCGGAGGTGCGCCTCCAGATGCTGCGCGAGCCGCGCCTGTGAGATGGCGTGGAGCTTGCCCTCGGCGGAGAAGATGCGGTCGGCGAGAGCACTGTAGGCGCGGTAGTAGCCGGGCGCGGTCATCGCATGAAACCGCGCGACCTCCACGGGGAAGCGGTTACGGTTATGCACAAGTTCCCAGCAGCGGGCGAAACGCTGGATGCGGCGGAGCGTCGCGAAGTCCAGAACGTCGGTACGCAGGACCTCGTAGGGGGGGTCGGGGCTGAACGCGAGCCCGAGGGGGGGGGCCTCGCGCAGGAGGCGCGTGCCGGGGAGCCCTTTGAGCAGGTTGACCTGCACCTCGGGGGGGGCGGCCTCGGCGATGAGCGTGTCGAAGCCGCGCACGAAGGATGCCTCGTCCTCGCCGGGGAGCCCGAAGATGAGGTCGGCATGGACGGTCGCGCCGGTGTCGCGCGTGAGGCGGCGGACATTCCCCAAGGTCTTGGCGGTGTCAGGGGAGCGACCGATGGCGGCGGCGACGGACGGGTTGAGGGTCTGCACCCCCACCTCGAGATGCAGGGCCCCCGGGGGGAACGCGGAGATGCGGTCGAGGATGTCGGGGTGGAGGTGGTCGGGGTTGATCTCGAAGTGCAGGTTGACGGAGGGGGGGGGGCGGGACAGGAAGAAGTCGAGGATGGCGCAGGCGTGGGGGGGGTGGGCGTTGAAGGTGCGGTCGAGGAATTTGATCTGGCGCACGCCGCGCCGCAGGAGGCGGTCGAGGGCGGGGAGGAGGGTATCGAGGGGGAAGAGGCGGAGCTTGGTGGAGGCGGAGGTGCAGTAGGCGCAGGGGTGGGGACAGCCGCGCGAGGTCTCGGCGTAGACCGTGCGCCGGGCGATGTCCTCGTCGGTGTAAAGGTCGTAGGGGGGGGCGAGTGCGCTCAGGTTTTCGGCGGCAGCCG
>WRML01000094.1 GCA_009777165.1 Kiritimatiellota bacterium | reverse complement strand
AACGAGAACACGAACACCAGCGGACAACCACTCTTTTTCATTTTCCTCAACCCCTTTCGTCCTCATTTTCTTGGAGGCCGCACCAGAAGGCGCATCCCCCTCTCTTGGAACGCATTGTTCTGCTCCGTCAGGAACATCTCAAGCTCATCATCCTCGCCCGCGCGGAACAGGCGCATCATCTCCGCCTGCGCGACACGGAAATCCTCATAATCCTTGAGCAACTCGCCACGGTAATACTCGACAAACTCCTGCGCTGTCCCGCCCGCCTGCAGATACTCCTTCAGGCTCTGTTTCACACGCGCGACGTTTTCCTTACGGCCCAGCATCTGATCGGAGTCATGATCGAAAACGATGATGTCACGGTCCAGTACCTGCGCAAGGTCTTCGACCGAAGGGAAGTTAGGGATCGGTGGCGGATATGTCCCAGGCGTGATGTTGACGAGCATGCTCAGGAGCCCCTCTGTCCGCGACTGGTAGGGTGCCGGCATCCTCGGTGCTTCAACAGGGATTCCCTTCCACTCTTCGGCTGTACCCTCCCCCCCTACGGTCATAACAGGGGGTGTGGTGCCGGACCCTCCCCCCCCTTCCACAGGCGGATCGGGAACTGGGGGGTCTGCCGACAAAGATGGAGGCGATAGGGAAGTCGACATGGAAACGCCCGTCCCATGGGGGGGAGGCTTTAAGCCTCCCCCCCCTTTGGACGGCACCGCTGTTGTGCTGTGTCCCCTTGGAATGACGAACCATACCATGGCAAGCGCGAGAAGGACAACGCCAGTACACACCAAGGTACGGGCCCACATACCCGCCCCAGACCTGGCGCGTGGGGACATCCGCCCGCTCCCCCCACCTTCCGAGAGCGACACCGCCGCCAGCCCCCGCGCCTTCAGCGCGCGCACGGCCCCGGCCCGGTCAGGGGCCTCCAGCCGCCCGCGCCGGATCGACCCTTTGGCGTCACGGCAGGTGTAGTCGAAGGTCTTCATGAGTTTCCAGTTTCGAGTTTCCAGTTTCCAGTGGCGAGCGTCCCCGCGAGCGCCTCTCGGCAGCGCAGGGGACCTAGGGGACATAGGGGACCCAAGGGACGAAAGGGTGTTGCAAAAACCCTCTCCGTCCCCAGCCCCCTTTTGAAAGGGGGTGGCCGGTATCCCGACCGGGGGTTTGTCATCCTGCGTCCCCTTCGTCCCCTAGGTCCCCTTGCGGCTCGCGGGGACGCTCGCCCTCCATTTGCCGCAAGGCTTTCGGTCTTGTCTGATGCCGGCATAACGTTTGGTGTCGAACGTGCCCTCGTTCCTCACGAAAAAACCCCGGACGCGAGCCCGGGGCCTTTTAATCATTCGTACTGCGCGGGCACTACTTGCGGAACCTCCGCCGCAGGCCTAACGCCGCGATGCCAGCCGCCATCACTACCATCGTCGTCGGCTCGGGGATTGGCAGCCATACGCCAGCTACACCTTGGCCACCCCAGTTCGCCCAGGTAATTGCATAGTTCCTTGCTCCTGATGCAAGCAGATTTTGATTGTAAAGATACGAGACAGAATAATTGTCTGCACTCAAGGGATCCGCACCATCAAAGATGACAAAAAACACACTTTGCGAGGAACCACCAAGGAAATTATCTGGTGTACCGTACGATCCAGCGTGAGACGACAAAAATAGACCACTCGTTGTCGTCCCAGCACCTAACGCTAAGTGTGAGTTGGCAGCGATTGATCCTACCGTATAGTCGGTTGACCTGTCTAACGAATTAAAATACGACTGGAACCCTGCAACATTACCAGCTCCCAAAAGAGCCACAACCGCCGAATAATCCGTAGACGTACCCGTCATGACATAGACATAACCATCGGATCCGACACCGGAACCAGATGCTGCGCTCCAACTAATCGATGCCGCCTGCAGAATGCCCGCAGACGCGATAACCGTAGCGATAAACATGAACTTCTTCATTTTCTTTTCCTTTTCCTGATGGTCGGCTTCGGGCCGACCGTTTGTGGTTTGAAATATCCCCCGCACGGCAGATCCGTACGGGGGATAAGATTGTTAAAGTGCCGCAGGGAACGTGACTGTTGACCCGTTCATGCTGGACAGGACAAACCCCGCACCCGGTGCCAGTTCGACCGTTGAGTCATCTGTCGCTCCATCTGATGTCCATACAGGACCAGAACCCACATCAGCCCAAAAGTATATCGTGGCCATTGCCAAGGAACCATCCAAAAGCTGAAGCGTGTCCGACCATTCCTCTAAATCCGAGAAATTGATATCACCTAGTTTAATTTTAACAGGTGTCGGGTTACCCAAAGCGGTCGCCCCAGAGCCACAAGGGATGACGACACTCCCCATCTCCACTTCACCTGCGCAAAAGATAGTGGCAGTCGATTTGGAAACCACAACACCTGCACCTCTAGGAATCGTTATGGTCGAGTCGTCTGTCGCACCATCCGATGTCCAAACAGGACCAGCACCCACATCAGCCCAGAAATAAATCGTGGCCATTGCCAAGGTGTCGTCCAAAATCTGGAGGGTATCAGCCCACTCCTCAAACTCACCTGTGATCATGCCCAGGGTGGTGTCGCTGCCGCCGCACTCGATGAACATGGGCGCGATCAGGGTTGCCCCATCGTTCCCGTCGGTGTTCACGTAGCCTACGATGTTGCTGTCTGCCGCAACTGCCGCGCCCGCGATCGCGCAGGCCGCGAATACTGTCATTAACTCTTTGTGGTTACAGTATTGCCTTGTAACATTCTGTGGTGGAGCAGGTTGCGGCTTGAAATCCCGTTCGCTTGTAGGGGTGTTGTAGGGGCTGACCCCTACAAGCGGCTTGCAACATGCTGGGAAAGAGGATGTTACGAAAAAGTGTTGTAGGGGTTAGAAGTTAGGCGGGGGGAGTTATAGAGCATTTTAAGTCAATGTGTAGCCGAAATAGGGCGAAGCTCTCGAACGTTCCAATGGCATAACCTTTTGTGTCAACACGCCCAATAACTATCGCATCATCTCGGCACAAAAAAACTGCCACCCATTGCTGAGCGACAGTTCCCCCCCCGGTCCGCACAATGAACAATCAACAACGCGTCCGGGGCATTAGGGGAAGAGTTAGAAGTTAGGAGTTAGGCGTTAGGAATTAGGAGTTAGGACTCTGAACGACGATGTTTAACTCCTCACTCCTCACTCCTAACTTATCGTCAGTTTTTCACCGCCTTGACCCTGAAGAAGCGTTTGCCGGAGACGGGTAGCGTGACATCCAAGAGGGTTGCCCGATCCATCGGCCCGCTGACGTCACGTACCGCAAGGGGCGGCGTAAGGACCTCCTCCCACGTCACGAGGTCCGTGGAGACGTAATAGACGTAACTGTACTCCGAGTCCGACAACACGCTCAGGCGCGTCTGGACATCCGCGAATGCCCACGCAAGCATCACGTTACCTTCGGGACTCACGCTGATGGAGTCAACGTACACCCCCGTCTCAGCCGATCCAGTGTCCTCTGCCCAGTAGGCGTAGAGTTTCAGCCAGCCTCCGGAGTGGGTGGCGGTAGCGATGTCCACCATCGTGGCAATGTCGTCCTTGACACTGGTCCAGCCAACGAAAAGGTAGCCCTCCCGGTCGGGGGTGGCGGGGGTCGGATATCCCAAGTTGGGGTAAGTGCCAGGCGAGGAGAGGGATTGCACGTCGGGCGTACCGCCGTTGCCGAAATAGGCGATGTCCAGCGGTGATTCCTGCCACACTGCATACAGGATGCCACCTGCGTGCTCATCCCACTCACGCACGCCCACCCCATTCTGGTCGTAATAGAGCGTCCCAAACTCATTGGTGTAACCGATGAAGTGGTAAGGCGTTATCGAAGAGACCGGAGGCGTGATGGTAGGCATCCAGTCGCCGAACCCCACATAGACTTCTTCCGTGCCAGTGACATTGAGCGGGTCGCCGCTGGAGGCGTCGAGATACACGATATACTCGATGTGCTCCTGATCCCAGTCCCAGTCGTCACAGAGGATGGGGCGGCCAAACCATATCGCATTGCCGCTCTGGATGGTCTCGGTCACGGGGGGATCGTTGTTCACATACAGGTTCCACTCCTCCACGTAGGCGGAGGCGACGTAGGAGGTGACGTAGGCGGACCCCATATAATGATCCATCAGCACATAGTGATGGGCTCTGGGAAAGCCGCCTCTGTAATAGATTTTCGTCGGGCCAGACATGTTCCCAAAGCAAGCAGCGCCAAACGTGACCGAATCGTAGTCCGACGGTACGGATAACCGTTGCAGCCCAGAACTATTTTCGAAAACATTCTCTCCGAAAACCTTCACGCCATCGCTGACGACGACATCGCCGCCGAAAGTCGTAAGATAAAACGCCTTCGCTTCGATGGACTCGATTTGCGCCGGGATGACGAACGTGTTAGTCGTGAAGGTCGCACCCCAGAACATGTTGTTGACGATGGTGTCCAGCGTTCCCCACGAGGACACGCTCTCGAACGTGCAACTGCTGAAGGCGTAGTGCCCGACGTACGACACGGAATCGGGTATCACCAGCGGCGAGCCGTCGAAGGGGTGGTTGCCCTCGAAGGCGTAATACCCGATGGACGTCAAGGAGTTGCCCAGTGTCAGCGCGCCATTGAATGCGTTGTACGCGAAGGCACTTATGCCGATGGTCTCGACCGAGTCGGGGATCGTCAGCGGGCCGATGAAGCCGCAGGACGAGAAGGCGTTGCCGCCAATGTCTGTCAGGGAAGTCCCCAGCGTCAGCGTGCCGCCGAAGTTACAATATTCGAACGCCCACTCCCCGATGGTGACCACGGAGTCGGGGATGACGAGGTTTCCTGTCAATTCCGTGCACTGGGCGAAAGCGTTGTCGCCGATGTTCGTCACCGTGTTGGGGATGGTGAGGCTCGAGGGCTGCCCGTAGTGTGCCCAGACCGGAACGCCCACGCCGAGGTTGACGAACGTGAAGCCGTCCTCAATATCATAGCTGAAGTCCAGCGGTATACCGACCGCCTGGTCGTCCTTGTGGTTGAGGCAGGTGGTGACGGAGAGCGTCTTCGCCACGGGGTCCAGCACGTCCACGGCGAACATCCATTTGCCGTCCGTGATGACGGTCTGCGAGCTGTCCTTGAACCACCAGTACGGGATGGGCGAGGAAGGTCCGAACGCGGGATAGCCCTTGGCGCCTTGCGCGTAGGAGGTGAGGATGTCCCAGGCGGAGTAGTTGCCGCCGTAGTTGGTGTTCTGCTCGTAAACCCACTCGTTGAGGCGGGCCAGGAAGCTTTCGGGGCCGATCCACGTGGTATTGACGCCCCAGCAGTAGGTGACGAGACCGCCCTCGGCGGGGTCGTCGGAGGGGAGGCCGAACGTGCCGCAACCGGACGCGGGCGGGTTGGAGTAATAGAACCCCGCCGAACCGACAGGCCCCATCCACTCGATCTCGACCCAATCGCCCCAGAAGCAGTTGTCTATCCAACTGTAAGAATATTCCCCTATGTCGCCGAAGAGCGCCCCGCCATAGTTGTAGCCGATTGTGTCAGTGACGTTGCCGCTGCTGTAGCAATTCGCGATGTCACAGTAATACATGCCTGTCCCCACGAGACCGCCGGCAATACCGTCCGTGCCGATCATCAGGATGTCGCCCGAGTTCCAGCAGTTGTACATCGTGCTGGAGTCTATGTGCGCCACGATGCCGCCCGCCCATGAGTAAACGCCGTCCGCCGAAATCGCCCCTGTGTTGGAGCAATTCCGCACGTCTGTATCCTGAGCACTCACGGCGATGCCGCCCAAGAGGCTCTTACCCGGACCCACGTCAGGGGCAGAGAGAGGGGCGCGGTTGTGGCAATCATTAACAACGACCAGATCGTAGAAGCCGATGCCGGGGACATCGAACATCTGTATACCCAATGACATCGTCGACCTCGGTCTCGCCGCCGCAACGATACCGCTCAGAGCAACCGAGCCGCCCTGCGACGCCAGGGCACCCATGTTGTGACAGGCCGAGAGCTCCGCGTCCCCGACGAAGCCGAAGATGCCGCCCAGAACGACTTCGGGGGATGCCACGTCATAACCCTCGAAACCGTTCGGCGCATAGACGCTGTTTTCCAGCTCAGGGATACCGCCAGCCTTGGTGGTGAGGGGCGCGAGGTTGGAGCAGTACGTCACAGTGACGTTTATCCCCAACGCCGCAATCCCCCCTGCCAGTTGGTTTCGGCTGTAACTACCCAACTCGGGGAAATACAACTTCGACTTCGCTGTGACGATGGGGAGGGCGTTGACGCAGTTAAGGAAATTCACGCCATTGGCGGTACCGACGAGACCGCCGGCGAAGACAATATTGTCGATGGAGTCGCTGGATCCGATGGCGTAGAGGGGGGTGCTGCCCGAGACGGTGACACCCTCAATATTCGCGCCGAAGACCATACCCGCGAGCGCACCGTTCGCCATCCCGTCCGCGACGAAATGCTCGACCTCGATGTTAAGGTTCCTGAGCACAGCGAGGGAGGAAAAGCTCAGAAAATCGTGAGAGATGAACCCATCGCCCGTGACGACCCCGAAGAGGCCGACCGCATCCTCATAACCCCGCTGAGAACTGTTGGCGGTGTCGAGCCGAAGACCGGAGATCGTGAGACCTTGTCCGTCGAAGGTGCCGCCGAATACCCTGTTGGCCAAGAGGCCGGAGCCGTACACACCCCCGGGGTTGGCACCGATGGAGGTCCACCAGTAGTCGGAGAGGTCAATGTTGGCCTGGAGGAGGACAGTCTGGCAGATGAAACGCTCACCGTTGTTGACCAACCACGCGAACTGCGCCAACTGATCGGCGGAGTTGATGTAGAACAGCGAGGAGGAGGCGATGTCCCCGCCGTCCATTTCAATGTACGGGCGCGGCCAGTCCGTGTCGCGGTAGTCCTCCCAGTTGTCCTGCGCCATGAGCCCGGTTGCCCCGAAGAGTGCGAGTGCGGCGATTGCCATGCACCTTGCGATGCGGCTCGCCGTGGACGTTTCCGCCCTGTGTGCAGTGGTCTGGCGCGAGGCCAGCCGTGTGAACAGTGAAGTGAACTTCATTGTCTATCCTTCATTTGTCTTGCCCTTATCGTTGTTTCCGCCGGGTGTCCTGAAGGGCGTTTGCAGGACAAGACGGTCCCCCGGCCACACGGACAGGGGAAGTTCTAACGTGCGAGAGTGCGAGCGTTCGGATGGTTGGGCTTCGGACGAAGCCCGCATATAATCGGAGTCGAGTCGAATCGCGTCGACTCGAGTCAGGGCGGGGCGTGGCGTGGTGGCGCGCTATATGCCGTGCCGTAATGGGGTTAATCGTCCCCTGAACCAATCTGTCAATCATCCTAGCCATCAGTTGAGACCGTGAAATATACCCTATCCCGCAGCGGATTGCAAGCGGGAAATGAAAGGATTTTATATTTTACATCAAAACCACCTTAAAAGCGTTCCATTTTCACATCCCGTCAGGGATGTTGTTGCGGTACACTTTTTGTGATTTGACTATAATTCACTAGGGCGTGTTGACACAAAAGGTTATGCTGATATCAAACAAGACCAAAGGTCTTGCGGATCGTTGCGCAGGGCTTTCAGCCTTGTGGCCTGTGTTGTGGCGGGCGGCCTCTGGAGTGCGGCGGCTCGCCGC
>WRML01000093.1 GCA_009777165.1 Kiritimatiellota bacterium | reverse complement strand
CGCGAATGGTTTTCTCATTCGTTTTATTCGCGTCATTCGATGACGCAATGAAACGAGATGCTTTTCATGTGATTTCGCAGTAATCCGGATAACCCTGCCAAAACAATCCTCCGTTTTTTTGTCATCGAATGAAACGAATTGTTCGCGAATGGTTTTCTCATTCGTTTTATTCGCGTCATTCGATGACGCAATGAAACGAGATGCTTTTCATGTGATTTCGCAGTAATCCGGATAACCCTGCCAAAACAATCCTCCGTTTTTTTGTCATCGGATGAAACGAATTGTTCGCGAATGGTTTTCTTATTTATTCGTTTTATTCACGTCATTCGATGACACAATGAAACGAGACGCTTTTCATGTGATTTCGCAGTACTCCGGATAACCCTTCCAAAACAATCCTCCCTTTTTTTGTCATCGGATGAACCGAATGTTCGCGAATGGCTTTCTTATTTATTCGTTTTATTCGCGTCATTCGATGACACACTGAAACGAGACGCTTTTCATGTGATTTCGCAGTAATCCAGATAATCCTGTCAATAAATCCTATCAAAAATGCCTTTGTACCTTTGTATGGGAAATCGGGAAGGACGGGGGGGATGAGATTTTTATTGACAAGCAGTTTTACCCTGAACTCATCTCGATTTTGTACCAATGCAAAGCCAGATTGTTTGCCGTAACTTGTTTATGTAAAAGAAGTTATGATTTTCTTAAACAGAAATGTTTATTTTTGGCAAGAAAAATCCACCAACAGTTATCAACCGGTTATCAACAGGCTCTTTTTGTAGGTTCGACACGAAGGAACCCCCCTTTTTTTCGGGCTTTTCATGTTTGTCAAGTGGAAAATATTAACGTCAGTTGCTCGTTTTGAATTACGGTATGTTGGGCGCGAAACCATAGTCTCGTAGTCGGGGGGAGGACTACGGGACATCCACGGTAGAGCACGATCTCCGAGCGTGCCTCAGATTTTTTGGTCAGATTTTTTGATTTTTTTAATTGACAGCACGGCGTTGTTCGTGCGAATATTTTTCTATACTTTAAAAAAGGAGTCCCTTTATGAAAAAGTGCGCATTGGGTTTGGTGTGTGGTCTTGTGGCGGTTGCGGTGCAGTCCGCTTCCGCGATTCAGGTTGCGGGTTCATTGCTGGTGGATGTCTCCGCAAGTGACGTGGCGAGTGTCGGCGACGGGAATCCCGTGGCGGCGTGGTCAAACAGCGGTGGCTCGCTGAACGGATCGTTCGACAGGTGGGGTGGATGCCCGGGGCCGACGTATCGCGCCAGCGTGCGCGGCGCACCCGCACTCTGGTTCGACGGCACGACCAACTCGGTCCTCGTCGCCAGTTTCGTGGACACACCGACTGCGCTCAGCGGCGGCAACAACACGTGGTCAGCGGAGTTCTGGATCCTGTGCCCGAGCATCAACCTGCTCAACGGCGATTTCATGGCGTGGACGCGCCGCCCGGGCGGGAACGCAGCCAACACGCTCGTCGAGTTCCGCTACGGGACCGACGGGCAGGTCATCGAGCATTACAGCGGCAACCTGCAGTGGGGCGCAAAACCGCCGCATGCGCTCTGGCATCATGTAGTGACGACGCGTGACAGCTTGCAGGTCGAGCGCGTGTACGTGAACGGCGTGCTGGTCAACACGCAGACCCTCAACAGCCTCAACGTCCGCACGGACGGCCGCATGGTCTTCGGCGCGACGATGGATTTCGACAACCCCACGTTCTCGTTCCCCTACTACGGCTACATCGGTCAGGCGCGTATCCACACGGGGGTCCTGAGCGACCTCGACGTCGTGGGCAATTATGCGGAGGAACTGCCCAACTACACCTATACCCCCTACCCAGACGGGACGGCGTTCGTGGACATCCGTGCGGGCGACCTGTCGTACCTCGGCGACGGCGGCACCGTGGAGTCGTGGCCCGACAACGGCATCCTCGCCACGCCGTTCACGGCGACGGCGAGCGGCATCGGCCCGACGTACCGCGCGAACGTACAGGGGGCCCCCGCGGTGCTGTTCGACCCGTCAACCGACAACGTCCTCGTCGGGGCCACCGTCCCGCCTGATCTGACCGCAAACCCGACCTACACGATGGAGGTGTGGCTGAACTGCCCGACGTTCCGCACGGTCGAGACCGACTTCCTGTCGTGGACCCCGCGCAGCACGGCCGCCGGGACCATCGTCGAATACCGTTACTTCAGCAACGCGATCCTCTGCGACCATTACGGCATGAACGAGACCTGGGCCGCGAGCACCCCCCCAGCCGCAAACCAGTGGCACCACATCGCCGTCACGCGCGACAGCGCGACGGGTAACACCTTCATCTACGTTGACGGCCTGCTGAACAATAAGCACGTGATTCCCGAGCTCACCATCCGCAGTGACGGCTCGTTCGTGCTGGGCGGCACCGCGAACAACGACCCACGCACGGGCGGCTTCATGAACAACTTCGGCTACAACGGCTACATGGGGGCCCTCCGCATCAGCGCGGGCACAAAGAGCTCGCAGGACATCCTCGCGCGCTTCAACGCCGAGGCCCCCACCTACGGGCTGCCCCCCGTGTCCGTCGGCGGCGACGCGGCATGGGCCGCGCCCGGCGGCGGCGACTGGAGCGTCGGCGCGAACTGGTCCCCGCAGACCCCCCCCGACGGCACAGCTCAAACGGCGAGCTTCATTTACGAAGGCGGCGCGGTCACCAACGACCTCCCCAGCCTCACGTTGTTGGAAATACTCCTCGGCGAGCCGTCCGTGACCCTCAGCGGCAACCCCATCACGTTCTCGGGCGGCGGCGCCATCCGGGGCCTCTATGCAGGGGACCACACCGTCTCCGCGCCGCTCGTGCTGAACGGTGCGTTCACCGCCACCATCCCCCCCGGCGGGAACACGCTCGCCCTGTCCGGCGACATCTCCGGCGCGGGCCCCCTCGTCAACATCGGTGGCATCACTACCCTCTCTGGCGCCAACACCTTCACGGGGGGCCTCACGAACCAGCTCGGCACGCTGGCGATTGACGACCCCGCCGCGCTCGGCATGGGCCCCCTCACGATCGGCAACGGTACGTTGCGCTACACCGGCCCCGGCGCAACCTACACCCTCCCCGTCCGCACCGAGAGCGCGATCGCCAGCGCCGCCACCATCGAGGTGACCGACCCCGCCGCGACCCTCACGCTCTCCGGCAAGTTCGACGGCAACATGCCGTTCGTCAAGCGCGGCCCCGGCACCCTTGCGTTCACCTACCCCGGCGAGCAACAACTGAACACCGCAGGCTCCGCCTCCGCCGCCCTCTACACCTACACCCCCGACGGCACAATCGTACCCGGCACGTTCGGCGCGTTCGCCGTTGACGAAGGCACCGTGGTACTGGGCGCCCCCGGGCAGACGAATATCATCCGCAACGCTCAGATTGTCTATGTCGGCACGCGCAACAGCACCTCCGCGAAACTCTACGTCAACGCCGGGACCCTCTCGCTACTGGATAACAATTGGTTCTTCATCAACCGCGGCACCCTCGGGGATGCCTCCATGTACGTCAGCGGCGCGGACACGCGCGTCCAGACGAGCCTTGGCCTCGTGATGTGCAACACCGAGAACGTGGCGAATTACAGCGGCACCGCACTGCTGGACATTGACGAAGCGACCTTCATCGTCAGCGGCGGCAACGGGGCCTACGTCAACGAGGCCATCGGCGGCACCTCCACCGTCAACGTCCGCAACGGCGCGACGTTTGAGGTCAACGCCAGGAACAACGCCGGGCTGGCCATCCCGCAAACCCACAATTCCCCCGGGACGCTCACGGCGGACAACGCCAGCGTTGTCCGCGCCTATCACCTGTCGGTCAACAGCGGCGGCACGCTCGAGGTCAAGGGCGGCTCGCGCCTGGAGAACGACCAGCCCGGGCCAGGCGCCTTCGTCCACAACAACGCGACGTGGAACAAAGGCACGGTCTCGTTCGACAACGCCACCCTCGCCCAGCGCACCGCGGGCGGCATCGGGTTCTGGCTGCACGATGTGCCGCGCCTCTTCGTCGGCAACGGCGGCATGACCCTCGAAGCGTCCGGCTGGGCCCTCCTCGACCCCGCCCTCACCAACGCCCCCGGCGCGACCCCCCCTGCCCTCACCAAGACCGGCCCCGGTACCGCCGTCATCCGCACCCCCGCGATAATCCCCGCCAACGTCACCGACGGCACGTTGGGTGTTTTCAGCACGGCCGTCATGGCACCCAGCAACCCGCCCCCAGCCAGCATCCTCACGATGGCCGGCGGCAACATCGCGCCCGCGACGGACGGCGCGCTCTTCAACCAGACCGTCATCCCGAACAACACGGGCATACTCGAGCTCTCCCCCGTCGGCACCCTCCGCTTCTGGGACGCATGGCAAGCGAACGGCGGCGGCTTCATGCGCAATGACGGGTGGTTCCAATTCGCCAACGGCACCACTGGCCGCGCCACCAGCATCTTCCTCAAAGAACGCCAGCGCGTCACTGCCCCCTGGACGGTTAGCTTCGCGTTCATCGGCGAGGGCATCGTCGCCGACGGCTTCGCGTTCGTCATCCACAACGACGCCCGCGGTGCCGGAGCGATCGGCGCAAGCGGCAACGCAGTCGGCTTTGCCAACACCATCACCGATTCCCTCGGCATCATCTTCGACGCCTACAGCAACGACCCCATGGGCAAGATCAAGTACGGCCGTTGGAATGGCTCTGCCGTCACGGTCTCGGAAATCAAGGATATCTCCAGCTTCCCGCTCCGCGACCCCCTCGTCAAGACATACATCACCCTCTCCTACGACGGGACCGACACGATCTCCTGCGTCATGCGCCGCGCGGACGGCAGGACGGAAAGCTGCGAGGTGAACGGCGTTGACATCCTCTCCCTCGTCGGCGGCGACATGGCGTACATCGGGTTCACCGGCGCCACGGGCGGCTCCGTCATCCAGCAGGGCTACCTCGGCGACATCATCTGGGACGACGGCGTGACCTCCACGTTCCGCCAGAACATCGCACAGCACGGCGGCAATGTCCTCCTCGGCGGCGGCACCCTCAACACCTTCATCAACAACACCACCCCCCTGCAAAGCGTCTCCGCCCTCGACACCCTCACGTTCGCCGACGGCGCGACCCTCAACACGGAAGCCGCGCTCTACCCTTACAGCTATACCTACGAGACCGCCCTGCCCAACCTCCTGCTGAACCAGAGCGCATGGCAGCTCAACGACAGCGCGGCATGGATGCCGGACGGGAGCGTCCGCGTGTCAGAGACCGATGCCCCCCCGAAGCTAGGCACGTTCTTCTCCACCAGCCAATACGATGTCTCCGGCGCGTGGATCGCCCGGATCACCTACCAGATGGGCGCATCCACCACACAGCCCGCCGACTTCTTCTCCTTCTCCCTGCAAAACCAGAGCCCGACCGCAACGATCCCCAACACCAGCCCGTACCTGATTTCCCAGGGGCTCAGTGTCCGGTGGGACTACTGGACCACGAAACCCGCCACGCAACTTGCGGTTTACCTCAACGGGAACGGCAACGCCCTATCCCCCGTCCTCACCAGCCTCGGCGATGTCACGCTGAGCAACAAAGAGCTGACCTACATGACGCTCACGTATGACCCGGCCGCCCAAACCCTGACCGTCCTCACCGAACAGCCCAGCATCGGCGCATCGCATACCCACACGTTCACGGGCTTGAGCCTGTTGAGCATCATGAGCGCTTCGGGCGGCAAGGCCCACATCGGCTGCACCGCACGCTCCGGCGGGTCGGCCGCAGACGACTTCGTCCTGTCCCTGGGCTTCGAGTCCGGAACCCGCGTCACAACCGGTACCGCCAACGACACCGCCCTCGCCTTCCGCCGCTACGACGGCGCCGGGACCATCAACCACGAGGGCACCGCCGCCCTCGCCCTCCTCGGCGACGTGGACTATGCCCCCGCCGACCTCACCTTGCGTCTCAACGGCGGCGGCCTCAACCTCCGCCGCGCCACCGACGAGCCCCTCGGCACCGCCGCCACCCGTGGCGACTGGGTCGGGACCCTCTTCACGAACAACGTCTGGGCCCCCGTCTGGACGAGTTACGGCGACGTGCACATCACCAGCAACCTCGGGAACACGGCGGCAGGGATCGCCTCCGTCCACCGCGCCAACGTCGCCCGCGACTTCACCGCCAACTTCACCTACATCTCCGCCAACGCCGTCGCCGACGGCTTCGCGCTCGTCTTCCACAACGACGACCGAGGCAACACCGCCCTCAGCGGCACAGGCGGGGTTCTCGGTTATGCCGAAGGCAACGGGGGGACTTCAATCAAGAAATCCTTCGCGTTGCGCTTCAACATCTATAACAACAATCAGATCGGCATCGGCAAAAACGGCGCATGGGTGGGCAACCTCGAAAACACCGTCAACCTGAAGAACACATCCGTTGACGTTGCCACTGTTTACGACTCCGCGACAAAGACCTTCACCGCCACACTCTCATCCGGCGGAACAAGCCTGACCCACACCTTCACCGACGTGGACATCGCCGCACTCACGGAGTCCGACTACGCCACCGTCCTCTTATGTGCTACCACAGGCGGACAGACAGCCTCCCAGACGATCCGTAACTTCGTACTGAACTACCCCGCCCCCATCTCCGTCGCCGACGAACGCCTCGCCGTCGGCGCCACGGACATCCCCGCCGGAACCGACCAGGCCTTCACCCTCGACGTCCCCACCGTCGCCAACCCCATGTTCCTCATTCAGGACGGCACCTTCGGCGACGGCTCCGCCCTCCGCCTCGTCTCCAAGACAGGCGGCGCCCTACGCTACGCCAACACCGCCCTCGACGGCGCGGTCACGGTTGACATCCAGTCCGGCGTCACGCTCAACCTCCAGAACGTCACGGGCGGCGCCTACGAGCTCACCAAGCTCGGCGACGGCACCCTCATCCTCAGCGGCGACGCCACCCTCGCCACCCTCAACCTTGTGGAAGGCCATTCCGACCTCTCCGGCCTTGCGACAGGCAGCGGCACGCAATTCAACCTCTCCTCTGGCGCGACCCTTGATGCGGGAACTAGGCTCATCATCGGCGGCGCCACGATGAACGGGGTCAAAATCCCCAGCGGCATCTACCGTCCCGGCAACGCCCCCTGGGTCACCGCCGGGCAAGTCAACATCGGCTCCATCGGCACAATCCTGATGATCAGGTAGTGGTCCCTCGCGCCGAACTCGTTCACAACGATTATTACAGTTAGGAAACTCCCGTCATTTCCCGACGCAGAAGCGGGAGAAGATGGTGTCGAGGAGATCGTCGGCGTAAACGCGGCCGATGATGCGCCCAAGGGCCTCCGCCGCCTCGCGCAGGTGATTGGGGGCGATGACCAGGTCGGGGGGGGGGAGGGTTTCGACGCTTTCGACTGCAGTCGAGGGCAATCGAATGCAGTCGGGCGCGCGCTCCCATTGGAGCGCGGCTAAAGCGTGGGCGGTGGCGGCGTGGGCGGTACGAAGTTCGTCGGCGTGGCGGGCGTTGACGATCTCGGCCCCCCCCCCTTGCTCCGGCCCGGCCCCCAGCTTCGAGAGTATCAGTCTCCCGAGCTCGTCGAGGCCCCCCCCTGTCTTGGAGGAGACCGCGACCGCAGTCGAGTGCAATCGAATGCAATC
>WRML01000092.1 GCA_009777165.1 Kiritimatiellota bacterium | reverse complement strand
ACGTGCCGTGCCCTGTGCTGGGGCGTGTCTCGATGGACTACACGGTCGTGTCGCTAGAGGGGGCCCCCCCCGCGCAAATCGGCGACGAAGTCATCTGCCTCGGGGGGGAGGGGAGACATGCGGTGTCGGTCGAGGACTGGGCTGCCATGAAAAACACCCACCCCTACGACATCATCTGTTCCTTTGGCAATCGCGTCGAGCATCGCTTTGTCAGATAAGATTGGTGCCAGTGCGACAGTGTTCATGAGGCCATTCCACTTTCCATATCCACTTTTTTAAAGATTTTGCTTGCGTGTTTCGACAAAATCTCATATTTTGTCATCTTGAATTTTCACAGGGGTCTCGTCAACGGGAATCCATCGTGAAGAAAAACACAGGAAAGGGGAGAAAATGAAGGTAAATGTATTCCATACCGTTTCGGCCGGTGTCGTGTCGGCACTGGCGATGGCGGCGGTAACGGACGCACAGGCGGCAGGGTTCGGCCTGTATGAAGAGAGCGCGAAGGGGAACGCGATGGGAGGCGCAGTGGTTGGGCGTACGCCTGACGCGTCTGCCGTCCAGGTCAACCCCGCGAACATGACGGACACGTCGGGGTTCCAGTCCATGGTCGGCGTGACGGCGATCGGGCCCGCAGGGAAAATCAAGACGCCGGAGGGCAATTACAAACTCTCTGACCAGTGGTTCGCCCCCCCCCACGCCTATGTGACGTGGCAGCCGGTGGATGAGGTCGAGTGGCTGTCGCCTTTCCGGCTGGGCGTAGGCCTCTATAGCGAGTTCGGCATGGGCACGAGTTACTCGGGCAACTGGGCGGGGCGCTACAACGCCATCGAGACGAAGCTCGAATCGTTCACGATCAGCCCGTCGATTGCGTACAAGTTCTTCGACAAGCTGTCCGTCGGTGCGGGGTTCCGCGCGATGTACATGGATTTCTACAATGACCGGCTGCTCCGCACGCCAGACCAATCGTTGGCACCACTGCCGGGATTCCTGTCGGACTACTGGGGCCCGACGATGGGCCGCACGTCCGTGCACGGCGATGGGTGGGGGTTCGGTTGGCTCGCGGGTATCAAGTACGAGGTGCTCGACAACTTGGACGTCGGCATCGTTTACCGTTCGCGCGTCCGCATGCACATCGAGGGGGACGGCTGGTATGAGCCCCGGGCGAAGATCCCGACAGGGCCGTATGCGCCCTATCTCCCGATTGCCCCGCGCAGCCATTCGGCAGACGGCAACGCGACGGTCATCCTGCCGTCCTCCGCAACCGCCGGCGCCAATTACTATCTGTTCGAGCGGAAGCTCAACCTCGGCGCGGCAGTGACGTGGACGGAGTGGAGCACCTACGACGCGCTGAACGTCACCTTCGCCAAGCCGCTGATCCCGGGTGTCAGCGAGAGCATCAGGAGCCCCAGTGAGAAAGACTGGAATGACGTGTGGCGCTTCGGGTTCGGCGCGAGCTATAACCTGACAGAGAGCCTTTCCGTCATGGCGGGGTACGTTTACGACATGTGTCCCATCAACAGCCAGCACACGGACTTTATGATGCCCGCAGGCGACCGCCACATCTTCGGCGTGGGCGTCGGGTATGCGTTGGACAACTGGTTCGTCAACGTCGGCTACAACTACCTCATGATGGTCGAGACGACGCGGACTGTCGACAACGGCGGCAAACCGCTCCGCGCGACATTCTCCGGCATGGACGCGCACATGTTCGCCATCTCGACGGGTGTGAATTTTTAATGACGATGCACGACGAGGTCAAGATGCCGCGCCCGGTGATCACCGCGGACGAGTGCAAGAGTTGCGGCCGGTGTGTCGCGGCGTGCCCCAGGAAATGCCTGCGCCTAACGGAGCGGCTTAACAGCCGGGGGGTGCGTCCAGTCGAGTATGCCGGGATGGGATGCACGGGATGCGCGATCTGTTTCTACACCTGCCCGGAACCGTATGCGATCGAAATCGAGAAACCGTAACCATGACGAAGTTTATCAAGGGGAATGAGGCGGTGGTCATCGGCGCGTTGTACGCCGGCGCGGACGTGTATTTCGGGTATCCCATCACGCCCGCGAGCGAGATCGCCCACGCGGCGGCGGAATGGTTCCCCGCCCTCGGACGCGACTACGTCCAGGCGGAGTGCGAGACGGGGTCCGTGAACATGATGTTCGGCGCGGCAGCCGCAGGGCGTTTGGCGATGAGCGCAACGTCGGGTCCGGGCATGAGCCTCATGCAGGAGGGCATCTCCTACATGGCCGGGGCAGAGCTGCCGGGGGTCATCGCCAACATCATGCGCGCGGGGCCGGGCCTCGGCAACGTCTACCCCGAGCAGGGGGACTACAACCAGGCGGTCAAGGGGGGGGGACACGGCAACTACCAGAGCCTCGTGCTGGCCCCCGCGAGTGTGCAGGAGATGTGCGACCTGACCATCCGCGCGTTCGAACTTTCCTTTAAGTACCGCACCCCCGCCATCCTGCTGGCGGACGGCCTGCTGGGGCAGATGATGGAAGTGCTGACCCTCCCCGGCGGGATGTCGCCGCGTCCGGACACGGAGGCGTGGGCCGTCCGGGGGACCCCCGCGACGCGCGGTAACCTGGTGAAGTCCATCTTCCTCAACGCGCATGAGCAGGAACGCTACAACCAGCACCTTCAGGAGAAATACGCCTCCATGAGGGGAGATGCCGCACACGAGGCGTACCTGTGTGACGACGCGGATGTCGTCCTGCTGGGCTACGGTATCTCGAGCCGTATCGCGCGGTCTGCGGCGGAGACGTTACGGGGGAGGGGGGTCAAGGCCGGGGTATTCCGTCCCATCACGCTCAACCCGTTCCCGGAGGGGGCCCTGTGCAAGACGCTGGAGGGGCGCCGGGCGATTGTCGTGGAGCACAGCAACGGGCAGTTCCGTGATGATGTTATGCTCCGCCTCGCGCGGGAGGGGCATCGGTACCAGCCCGTGGAGATCGTCAGCCACATGGGCGGAATCGTCGTGACCGTGGATGAGGTTGTGGACGCGGTGAATCTGTGCCACGCTGTGGGCCCTGCGGACAACACGCTCGCATTCTCCTCACGCGAGACGATGCGATAACACCCTCCGACCGCGTTCAACCCCGTGCGACTCAACCGTTTTTCGGGCATGCGGGATAGCATCGCCCACAGGCGATACAACGGAAGCGGTTCGCCTCGTGTTCGGAACGTGTGCGGAGGCGAGAAAGCCCAAGGAGACGAAGGGCAACGACAAGCCCGATAAACGCCCCGGCCGCCGCATTGCCGACACGGAAACGGCCGATGACCGCCAGCACCTCTTCCTCGAGCGCCTCTTGCGGCACACCGCTTTTCTTGAACGCCTCAATCTGCGGATAGAGGTCTTCCGTCTCAGGTGTGGCGATGAGCAAGGCTTCCTCTGTCTGCACCAGCGGATGCGCCTTTGCGACAAACGCGCCTGTCAGCCAGCCTGTCCCTGCGCACCCCGCAATCAGCAACGGCACCGTGAGCAAGATCGCCGTGAACCGCCGGAACTGCTGCGCCCGCGCGGTCTCACCCAATGCCTCGCGCGGAATCTCAATCGCATCCACCGGGCAAACCCCCACACACAAACGGCAGTTGACACATTCCTTCGGCGTGATCCGCACAGGCTTCCACGCCAGCCGCGAACACCACTCCAGCAACACGCCATACGGACAGAAATAGCGGCAATAGGGTCGCGCCACGACCATGCCCAGCAACAAGACCGACATCCCCACCAGCAGTAATGAAAACGGTGCGCTCCTGCGGAAAAAACCGACAAACGGGTCGGTACGACAAATCAGGTACCCTGCGCCGTTCAGTGTGTATACCAGCCCGAACGAAAGTACCCCCAATGGGATGAGGCGTAACACCGCGTCAATCATGCGCGGCATCCGCTGGGGGCGGATGATGAAAATCTCTTGTACGATTCCAAGCGGACAGACCGACGCGCAGAACACGCGCCCAAAGAACACTGCGACAATCAGCGGCAACGCAAAAAACGCAGCGGCCGACCATGCCAGCCCCCCACCCTCCCACGCCGCAACCGCCACGTTCTGAATCGCGCCGATCGGGCAGAAACATCCTTTGCGGACAAACCCGAACCACACGAGGCAGATCACCGCGAACACGAAAATCCATCGGCGCGAACGTACGCGATGGACCAGCCACACGGAGATGCCCAGCGCCAGCGCCAGCAACGCCGCATCCAGCCACTCGGCGACCAGCGCGACAAACGGCGGGTTGTAGGCAGGCGGCGTGGTGTAGCCAGATTCAAATTGCGGTTGCGGGAAACGCGATTCCCCAGAGGCCGTGAAGGCGGCGAGAAGGAAAAGGCTGAAAACCCTCGCAATACGGTAGGGCGCGTTCTCCGAACGCACCATTCGACGGTTTCGGAGAAACCGCCCTACCAGCGGTCTGAACGCCTTGCAAAATGCAACAGTTGAACACCGTAAAAACGCTTGACTCTTCAATGTTTCCAATACTTCTAACAGTTTCCACCGTGTTTTGCGTCAATCAAAAACCAACATGATTTTTGCACAAAACGCATATCATTATGGTGGAACGCTGGCGGGGAGTCAATGTTGGATTATTAAAAAATCGTGTGTGCGTTTGACAGGCGTGCGGGTTTTCCAACCCGCCCAATTAGAGCATGTTAAGAAATCTCGTGTCCGCTTCCCACCAAAGGCTGAAAGCCCTCGCGCCTGTGTCGAGAAGACGCAACCTCTGGCGTGCAGCGGCTCGCCGCCGTACGCCAGAGAACCGCAAAATTCACGCGCAAAAAAATCCCAAAAAAAACGAATGATTTTTGTTGTGCTTTGGGTGAGTTGCGTATAACCTTATTTCATTTTCTGGAGGAAGATTGATGAATCATAAGACGATGATGAGCGCAGTCGGCGCGGCAGTGGGTCTGCTGATGTTGGCGGGGTGTACCCCTCGGCAATGGGATGAGAAGTACGTGTTTGGGTTCTATGTTTCCCCGAAGGGTGATGACGCGAACGCGGGCACTTACAAAGCGCCGTTCGCCACGTTGGAGCGGGCGCGTGACGCGGTCCGCGCCGCACGTCAGGCGGGGGATGAGCGGCTTGCGTCTGTCGTCCTGATGGCGGGGCGGCATGAGCGTACCGCGCCGTTTGAGTTGACGGAGGCGGATACCTCGACGACCTATTCCGGGCAGGTCAACACGGTCGTCACGGGCGGATTCCTGATTCAAAACTGGAAGGACGCGGGCAATGGCGCATGGGTCGCGGATGTGCCGGGGTTGAAGGAGGGGACGGTCTATTTCGAGCAGCTGTTCGTGAACGGCAGCCGCGCCGTCCGTGCGCGGATTCCGAAGACGCAGACGGATTGGACGTTCGGGGAGGTGCGCAAGGACTTCCTCAACCCTGCGGAAATCCGGCAGGTGCTGACGACCAACGAGAACAATGCCGTCCGTGTTGACCAGTACCTCACGGCGCGTGAGGGGGATCTGGACGCGCTGGCGAAGGTGCCGAAGGAGGAACTGAAGTACGCCGCGCTCGTGGTGCATCACAACTGGGACACCACGCGGCGCATCATTCAGGACTACGATGCGGACACGCGCACCATCGGCGTAGTCGGTGGCATCTGGAAGCACTGGAACCCGTGGCGCACGAGCTCGCTCTATTATATTGAAAACGTGCGCTCGGCGTTCACCGACCCGGGCGAGTGGTTTCTGGCGAAGGACGAGGGTAAGGTCTATTACCGTCCGCGACCGGGGGAGGACATGAAGACCGCGACCGTCGAGGCGCCGCGCAACGGTGTGGTGCAACTGCTGGTGATGAAGGGGTGCAAGGGTATTAAGTTCTGGGATGTGCAGTTCAGCGTGTCCGACACGCCGCGCCGTGTGCGCGAGATGAACAACGGCGACCTGCGCCGCGTGATGGGCGATGAGCTTGTCGCGCCCGGACCCACGCAGTTCGAACCGTGTCAGGCCGCAGGGAACACGGAGGCGCTCATCCTCGCAGACGACATCAACGGCTGCACGTTTTTCCGCTGCACGGTCAAGAACACGGGCGAGTACGGCCTGTGGATCCGCAGCGACAGCCACAGCAATTCCATTGACCGCTGCACGTTCGAGGACACGGGCGCGGGGAGTATCCGCCTGAGCGATTTCCCGAACCGGAAGCCCAGCACGTTCAACGTGATCCAGGACTGCACGATCGTCAAGGGCGGGCGTTTCCACGCGAGCAGCACGGCCATCTGGATCGGCGAGGGGACGGACAACACCGTCACGCACAACTACATCGCCGACCACTACTACACGGCCATCTCCATCGGCTGGGAGTGGGGATACCGGGGCAAGAGCTTCCGCAACGAGATTTCGTGGAATCTGGTCGAGAACCTCGGGCAGGGGGCGCTGGGCGACATGGGCGGCTTCTACTCCCTCGGCACGCAGACCGGGACGCGCGTGGCAAACAACGTGTTCCGCAACGTGTGGTCGTACACCTACGGCGGATGGGGCATCTACCCCGACGAGGGTTCCGAGGGGCTGGTCATCGAAAACAACCTGTCCTACAACGTCAAGGACGGCGGCTTCCACCAGCACTACGGCAAGGAGAACACCGTGCGCAACAACATCTTCGCGTTCAGCGTGGCGGACCAGATGGCGGTGACCCGCGTCGAGGAGCACACGTCCGTGTTCTTCACGGGCAACATCATCTACTGGGATAAACCTACGGAGGTCTTCGACCGCTACCGCACGATGGACGTGAAGAACGTGTGGGAGAAGAACATCTGGTGGTGCGAGACGGGGGCCCCCACGTTCAAGGGCAAGACCTTCGCACAGTGGCAGGAGATGGGCCGGGACGTCAACGGCCTCGTGACCGACCCCCTCTTCGTGGATCCCGCCAGGCGCGACTTCCGCTTTAAGTCCGACGAGGCATACAAGAAGATCGGCTTCACGCCGTTCGATTTCTCACAGGCGGGTGTGCAGAAAAAATAGGGGAAGCCCGACACCAAGAGGAACCGCTACACGATTCAGAAAACCACGTATTCGTATTTCAATTTGCTTTTATGAAACCACTTGTCATCGCCGGCCGCGCGTTTCAGTCGCGGCTGTTTATCGGGACGGGAAAGTTCGGTTCGCACGAGACCATGCGCCAGGCCATCGAGACCGCGGGCTGCGGGCTCGTCACCGTCGCCCTGCGCCGTATGGATCTCGACAAGGCCCCCGAGGGGGACCCCCTGATCTCGCGCCTCGACCCCGAGCGCGTCGTCATCGTCCCCAACACCAGCGGCGCGCGCACCGCCGAGGAAGCCGTCCGTATCGCGCGGCTCGCCCGTGCCGCCGGGGGGTTCGACTGGGTCAAGCTCGAGCTCACCCCCAACCTCCACCATCTCCTCCCCGACCCCATCGAGACGCTCAAGGCATCCGAGACGCTCGTCAAGGAAGGCTTCACGGTGCTGCCCTACATCAACGCCGACCCCGTGCTGGCCAAGCGGCTGGAGGAGGTGGGCGTCGCGGCGGTCATGCCCCTGGGGGCCCCCATCGGCACGAACCTCGGCCTGCGCACGCGCGACATGATCGAGATCATCATCGCGCATTCCCGCGTCCCGGTCGTCGTTGACGCGGGCCTCGGGATGCCCTCCCACGCCGCCGCCGCCATCCAGAGGGGGGCGGACTGCGCGCTGGTCAACACCGCCATC
>WRML01000091.1 GCA_009777165.1 Kiritimatiellota bacterium | reverse complement strand
CTCCGGCGAGATGTCGAACGAATACGTCTTCCATTCTTGTTCAAGGCGTATTTTCCCTGACCGCTCCACCCCGAAGAAAAAGCGCGGCGCGACGGGGGCCCCGTCCACATGGATCCGGGGCCCCCCCTGCGTCTGCCGCACCCGCACCTCCACCCCCCCCCGCGCCGTCAATGTAACCGCAGATACGAGCGCCAATCGCCACATGAATTTAAAAGTGTTCATAAGTCCACGCTCACCTTAAAGAACCGTGACGCACCATTGATGGGGTAATACCATGCGCTGTCTGTAAGGTTCGTCTTGCCCCAGACCTTGTAGGTCCGGTCGGGGCGGTAGGGGGTCCAGTCGAGCGCGGTGACTTGGCTGTCGGCGTTCACCACAAGATTGGTGATGAGGAAACGGCTTGTCTTGTTCGTCGGGTCAAGGTCCGCCACATACGATTCCCACACGGGGACTCCATTCGTGCCGTCACTGTTCGCAATGGCGTCATACGCGCCACTGTCGGCATTGGGGAAATACGTCTGCATCCATGTGTGGGGAACCGGGACTTCGCTTGAGGTTGATGGCGGCGCCTGCGTGACGGTGATGGTGACGGATTCCGTGGAGGCATTGACGGTATAGGTCAGGACAATGGTTCCGACCCGCTCGTTGGGCGTGTCGTTCGCCTGCACCGAATAGGCCAATGCGCCGCTCCCTGTTCCCGATGTGGTTTGTAACGTCAGCCACGGTTCAGTCGAAACCGCCGTCCATTCCAAGGCAGAGACCGACGTGATGACATCCAGCATCAGCTGGCCTGCCCCGCCTGAGACGATTTTCGTCAGTTCATCAACGACGACGTAGAGTGGCGATAATTCCGCAGTCACCCGCGTCACGCTAACCCGCCCGGGGTTCACCGGGATTTGAATCGGGTTCGCCACCTGATAGTGCCAAAACGCAGAAGCGTTGAGATTCAGCGAGTAGAGTTGCGCGGGAAGGCCCACGTCACCCCCTGGCAACCAAGTCGATTGCGTCACCAGTTCGATTCCTTTTTCACGCGCGCTGTTCCAGTATCCGCTATGACCGGCAAATGACCAGCCGTCAACGATAAACCCATTGTAGGCCACCGGATTTCCGGTTCCATCCACCACCTGTAAGAAGATCGCGCCGCTAGCGATCGGGTCACTCCAAAAATGGTCTTGGGGGTCAGCGCCAGTCGGCGTGCTCGTGCCGGTCATCAGGAAATTTTTCACCAGCACATAGACCGGGTCGTTGTGTCCCCCGGGACATCCACAGATCGGCGGGCCATCAAAATAGCCGGGTATCTTACTGTGCGAACGCGCCACATATCTCACGGCCGTATCTGCCAGCGCCGCCGACCAATGATGCACCAGCCCATCCCAATACCAGTCGTCGCTATCGGGTTCCAATCCCGCGATGCACAAGACATTGGCGCTGGGCAAATTTTTGCCGCCGAAATGCCATGCCGTCGCCAAATCCCACAACAACTCCGAACCGTACGACATCTCCTGTTGTTGCGTGCTGAAAACGGATTTCCATCCTTGCCCATAATGCGGCGTGGCAATCGAGATGAACCGCCGCACATGGCTGGAATCGAGTACGCCCGGTTGCGCCAAGGCGGAGCGGAGGACGAGCCCGCCCATACTGTGCGCTACAACATCCACGGGTTTCTCGTGCAGTGCGGAAAAATCCTTAATTTGCACAGCGACCTCTTGTGCCAGTTTTTGAATCGAGTCCCCGCTCCCGTCGTATTTGTCGACTACCCATATCTTGTTTGCGGGATAGGGCGTTTCCGGGTCATCCATCAGCAAACGTCTCATGTTCGCCCAGGTTCCCGCGCTTCCACCCCATCCATGAATGAACACCACCGGATTGACCGTCAGCAAGTAGCCGAGATCCACATTGCTGAAAGGACTGAACGCATTCGTGTATTCGGTTTTTGCCGCATAATAATACGTCTTATCGGATTCCTCCGGAGGAGCATCAAGCATCGCCGAATCGAGCCAGTTGGTTTCCGTCAGACCGTCAACCAACAGGGTCATCGAGAGGGTGTCCGGCGTTTCACCCCTGTAAACGTGATAGGTCACATCGTCGCCCTTCACGGCTTCCCAGGTAATCGCTACGCCGTCATTCCGTGTGCCTTTCGTCGCAGTCAGGTTTTGCGGGGGCGGGATTTCAGGTGTCCAAAACCCATAATCGATATTGCTGAAATCGCTTTGGGCGGTGCTGTTGTCAGCCTTGATCGCAAAATAATAGGTGACGCCTGTCGGTGCGCTGAGCTTTGCGCTGGTGGATGTCCAGTCGCTCTGCTGTACCATGGTGGAGGTATCCTCCGAGAGGCCGTAAAAAATCGTATAGCTTGTCGCCTCGGGGACGGCAGTCCAGTCGAGGTAGATGCCGTCAACGGACGTTCCTTTGCTGACCGTCAGCGTGGGGGCCGGGATGGTCGGTAACGTGCCGGACCACGCCACGACAGGGCCAAAGGCCTGCGAATTATAAATCGCGTCGTACATAAACATCAGATAGGCCATACGGAAATCATAAGACGAAACATGGACCCAATAATAATATTTCTGCCCCGTCTGCGGCGGTGTGTCCATCATTGAGCGGTTGGGGGTTGATTGGGTAAAATCAAGGTCATGCGGCTCAACAATCGTGCGGGAAGCAGGAGGCGTTGTTGGCGATGACCCCCTCAGGATTGCCACGCCATAAATCTTAAAGATGCTGGCATCGCTGATATTCCATGAAATCGTGACGTTATCCCCAGCGGTCTGAGCCGCAAACGGACCCGTGAAAATGGCTTGCGCATATAAGAAAAAGGGGAAGACAAGCAAGTACCCCAAAAACAAGAACAGATATTGTTTCATAATAACACCTTAAAGATGCAGTGATAAAAAAATTAGAATACACTTTTTAAGGGAGTCCCGCAATCAGAAAATAACTTCGGATAAGGGCATCACTCAATACGGGCTTGACTTTTACAACAAAATACCATACATTATTTTCATTATGCAAATCCTGACACGTTTAAGGCGGTTGCGGCGGACGCCTGAAATTCGCCGCCTGTTGGATATGCCGTTCCCGGCGGCATCGAAGTTCGTGTGGCCCGTCTTCGTGGTCGAGGGCAAGGGCCGGCGCGAGGAAATCCCGTCCATGCCGGGGCAGTGCCGCGTGAGCGTGGACCTGTTGCCCCAGTGGGTCGAGCCGGTCGTAAGGCAGGGCGTCGGGAGCGTCCTGCTCTTCGGCCAGACCGAGAAGGCCAAGGACGCGGCGGGGAGCGGGGCGTTTAGCCCGCGGGGGGCTGTTCAGAAGGCCATCCCCGTGCTGAAACGCGCGTTCCCAGATCTGGTGGTGATGACCGACGTGTGCCTGTGCGCCTACACGGATCACGGGCACTGCGGGCCCCTCGACCGTCACGGGCAGGTGGACAACGATGCGGCGTGCGAGCTGCTTACCAAGGTCGCGGTGTCCCACGCCCAGGCGGGTGCGGACGTGGTCGCGCCGAGCGCGATGATGGACGGGCAGGTCATGGCGATCCGCGACGCGTTGGACGAGAACGATTTCACCCAGACGCTGCTGATGTCCTACTCCACCAAGTTCGCGTCGGCGATGTACGGGCCGTTCCGCGACGCGGAGAACTCCGCGCCCTCGGCTGGCGACCGCAAGGGCTATCAGGCCTCCTACGCCAACCTGCGCGTGGCGTTGAGCGAATCCGATTTGGATGAGGATGAGGGCGCAGACATCCTGATGGTGAAGCCCGCACTCTTCTACCTCGATGTGCTGGCAAAATTGCGCGAACGCACGGACCTGCCTGTCGCGGCGTACAACGTGAGCGGCGAATACAGCATGCTGATCGCCACGGCGGAGCGCGGGTGGGGGGACCTGCACGGCATGGTGCGCGAGTCGCTGATGGCGCTCGACCGCGCCGGGGCCGACCTGATCATCTCCTACTGGGCCTCGCGGTATGCGGAGTTTGTGCAATGATTTTCCTCGCACAAAGGCACGAAGTCTTTTGTCATTTTTCCCTGGTGGCCTTTGTGTGAGAAACAAATAGAATTCTATCTTTATGTGAGAAATAAGCGATGAACCGTACACGAATCTCAAATCTGCTGGCAAGTGATCAACGCGACATCCAAGTGACCGTAGCCGGATGGGTGCGCACGCGCCGCGACTCGAAAGGGGGCTTCTCGTTCGTCGAGCTGAACGACGGCTCGTGTTTCGCCAACCTGCAGGTCGTCGTCCCCGATACGCTCCCGAACTACAGGGACGAAATCCTGCGTCTGCACCCCGGTGCCTCGGTGGTCGCCGAGGGGGCCCTGATCGCCTCCGAGGGGGGGGGGCAGGCGGTCGAGGTCCGCGCCGCGCGCGTGACCGTACTGGGCTGGTCGGACCCCCTGGACTACCCGCTGGGCAAACAGAAGATCAATTTCGAGCGTCTGCGCGAGCTGTCCCACCTGCGCGCGCGCACCAACACGTTCGGGGCCGTGGCGCGTGTCCGCAACGTGCTGGCCGCCGAAGTCCACCGCTTCTTTCAGGAGCGGGGGTTCCTGTACCTGCACACGCCCATCATCACGGCGAGCGACTGCGAGGGGGCCGGGGCGATGTTCCAGGTCACCACGCTCGACCTCGGCAAACCCCTGCCGCGACACGCCGACGGCACCGTCAATTACGCCCAGGATTTCTTCGGCGCGAGGACGTCGCTCACCGTGAGCGGCCAGTTGGAGGGCGAGACCTACGCCTGTGCGCTGGGCGACATCTACACGTTCGGCCCCACCTTCCGCGCCGAGAACTCCAACACATGCCGCCACCTCTCCGAGTTCTGGATGATCGAGCCGGAGATGGCGTTCGCGGACTTGGACGACGATGCCGCGCTCGCGGAGGATTTTCTGCGCCACCTGTTCCGCACGGTGCTGTCGCGGTGCGCGGAGGACTTGGCGTTCTTCGACAAGCGTGTCCTGCCCGGGGCCGTCGCGCGGCTCGAACGGCTCGCGGGGACCCCCTTCGGGCGCGTGTCCTACACGGACGCGATCGGGCTGCTGGAGAAGTCGGGCAAAGCGTTCGAGTTCCCCGTGCGGTGGGGCATGGATCTGCAGTCCGAGCATGAGCGTTTCCTCGCGGAAGAGCTGTTCAAGGGCCCCGTGGTCGTGACGGACTACCCGGCGGAGATTAAGGCGTTCTACATGCGCCGCAACGACGACGGCAAGACCGTCGCGGCGATGGACGTGCTGTTGCCGGAGGTCGGCGAGATTATCGGCGGGAGCCAACGCGAGGAGCGGCTCGACGTGCTGGAGGCGACCCTCCGCCAGGCGGGGCTGGACCCGGCCGGCTATGCGCAATACCTCGACCTGCGGCGTTACGGGAGCGTACCGCACGCCGGGTTCGGGTTGGGCTTCGAGCGTCTCGTGCAGTTCTGCACGGGTATGCACAACATCCGCGACGTCATCCCCTATCCCCGTGTGCCGGGGGGGTTACATCAAATCGAACGACGCGAATAAACAACGGAAAAGGCAAAGCGTGCGTGGGCATTCTCGCGGCATTCGATGGCTATTTTTGACAGGATTGGGCGTTGTGCGAAAAAAATGATCTTTTTGAAAAAAAAGAGTTGCTTTTGCTTCACAGAGGGGGTAAACTAATTCGCATTAAATGGGAACAGAGTATCCTTCAGGTGTAGGTTTTTGTATGAAGAAACGGAGTGTGAAAAATGAAGCGTCTTTCTGCTGGTAAGGATGTGGTTCTTGGGGTGGCATTGTCAATGATGGTGGTGGGTTTGGTGTTCGCGCAGGGGACGCGCGGGCTCACGCCGGTGGGGGCGGCCCCTGCCGCGGGCGGTTCAGGCGCGGGTGCGACAGAGGAGAAGTTGCGGATTGTGCGGTTCCCGCAGCCGGGCAAGGCTTCGATGATTCGCACGCCGGTGTATAGCCAGAACGCCTCGGGATTGCAGTCGAAGTTGAGCGGGAAGCCCCGCGAGTGGGCGGTGTTCGAGGTCCAGTATTCGACGGGCGCGAAGTGGACGGATGAGCTGGCGTTCAACTACCATCTCATGACCAAGGGCAAGGATGAAGATGGCAAGGACGCCTACAGTTATTATACGGTGACGGTCCGCTACATTGACATTCCGAAGGGCAACCACATGAGCTGCGTGGCGTTGCCGCCGAGCCAGGTGGAGCGTTACGGTGATCCCGTGTCCCTGGCGCTGGAGGTGATGGGCAAGGACGGCACGGTTCTGGCGGCCCAGTCGGAGTCAACGATCCCGTACCCGACCAAAGAGTGGTGGAAGGACTCCCAGGTTTTAGACAACCCGCAGGTGAAGCGTCGCAACGGGCTGGTGGACCGCGCGAAGACGCCGTTCGCCTTGATCAACGCGGAAGACTATGAGGTGGTGCAGTAGTGTTTGCCTCGAATCGAATCTTGGCGCTGAACGTCGGCGCGAGTAAAATTGCGTTAGCGGAGTTTACCATCAAGGGCGGCAAGGCGCCCGTGATGATGAACTACGGGATGCTGGACTTGGATCTCTCGATGGAGGGGGGGGGCAGCGGCGAACGGTTGTCAAACGCGATCCGCGAGCTGATGCGGATGCGCGGCATCCGTCCGGCGCCGATCCTGGTGGCGTTGTCGGGGCAGGTGGTGTTCCCGCGTTTCGTGAAGTTGCCGGCGGTGGCGCGCGATAAGCTGATGCAGATGGTGCAGTATGAGGTGGAGCAGAACGTGCCGTTCCCGCTGAACGAGATCGTCTGGGACCATCAGTTTATCGGGGATGACGCGTCGGGCGAGCAGAGCGTGATGATCGTGGCGGCGAAGGCGGAGAGTGTACGCGAGATCACGGGAAGCGTGGCGGCGGCGGGGTTCGAGCCGGAGATTGTTGACGTGGCGCCGATGGCGATCTGCAACGCGCTGCGCTTCAACCATGCCGGGCTGGACGGCTGTACCCTGGTGCTGGACATCGGGGCGCGCTCGACGAATTTGGTGTTTCTGGAGGATGGCCGCATCTACAGCCGTTGTGTGTCGAACATGGCGGGGAACGCGATCACGCAGGAGCTGGCCAAGAGCTTGGGGATTACGGCGGAAGAGGCGGAGGCGCTGAAGTGCGAGCGCGGGTTCGTCTCGCTGGGGGGGGTGCACCAGAGCGAGGACGCGGAGACGGAGAACATCTCGCGGGTCATCCGTAACGTGATGACGCGCATCCATGCGGAGATCAGCCGTTCGGTGAATTTCTACCGTAGCCAGCAGGGGGGGACCGCGCCGTCGCGGCTGATCCTGACGGGGGGGACGTCGCTCCTGCCGCACTTGGACCTGTTTTTTAAAGAGAAGCTGGGGGTTGAGGTGGAGTACCTGAACCCGTTCGTCAACGTGCCGTTCGGGAGCCGCATGAAACGCGAGCAGTTGGGTGTTGACGCGTTCATGCTGTCGGAGGTGGTGGGGCTGGCGTTGCGCCGATCGCTGGCGTGCCCGGTCGAGATTAACCTGATGCCGCCGGAACTGGTGAAGCAGAAGACGCTGAGGCGGCGGTTGCCGTTCTTCGGGCTGGCGGCGGTGGGGGTGCTGCTGAGCCTGGGGATCTGGACGCTCTACGCGTACCGGATGGCGGATCTGTACTCGGCGCAGCTTGAGAAGGTCGAGGCGCGGCGGAGCCAGATGGATCAGATGCAGAAAAAACTGGACGTTGCGGTGAAGGCTAAGACGGAGGTCGAGCAGCCTACGGACGCGGTAC
>WRML01000090.1 GCA_009777165.1 Kiritimatiellota bacterium | reverse complement strand
CCTCGCGCTGGAGCGGGCGGATGTTGGGACGGTCAAGGCGCGTCGGGCGGAGTACCGCGCGAGGCGTCTGCCGCTGACGGGGCTGCGCACGGCGGGGTCGGTCTTCCGCAACCCCCCGGGCGACGCGGCGGGGCGTCTGCTCGACGCGGCCGGATGCAAGGGCCTGCGCGTGGGGGGGGCCTATGTGACGGACTTCCACGCGAACATCATCGCGGTAGACAGCGGGGCACGGGCCTCGGATGTGTTGGCGCTGGTGCAGCAAATGCGCGGGCGGGTGGAACGGATGAGCGGAATAAGATTGGAGACGGAGATTGTGCTGAAGTAACACCGTGGAGTCAGTTCGACTCGGACCGGGGAAAAAGGAGAGCGTATGTTTACTCGACGTCATTTTTGTGCGACGGCAGTGGTGGTCGCAGGGGCGGGATGTGCCCGCCCAATGAAGGCGCAGGAACCCATTGCATTCGGAAACCGCCAGCAGGACGGGGACGCGCGTTTCCGCTTCTGCCTGAACACGGGGACAATCCGCGGTTACAAGCTGCCGCTCGACAAACAGATCGAGGCCGCTGTCGCAACCGGTTACGGGGGTATCGAGCCGTGGGTGTCGGATGTCGCGGAGGCGGCGAAGACCGGGGGGGCGCTCAAGGGATTGGCGAAGCGTTGCAAGGACGGGGGGCTGGCGGTCGTCAGCGCCATCGGGTTCGCGCCGTGGGCGGTGAACGAGGACGACGTACGGGCGAAAGGTTTGGAGCAGATGAAGCGTGAGATGGCGATGATCGCGGAACTCGGCGGCACGCACATCGCCGCGCCTCCGGCCGGGATCAACGGCGGCGACGCTCCCGTTGTGAGCCTCGATGCGATTGCGGAGCGTTACCGCGCGGTGCTGGAGTTGGGACGGGACATGGGCGTGGTCCCGCAGATTGAGTTCTGGGGTTCGGCGAAAAACCTGAACCGTCTCGAGCAGTGCATCTATGTGGCGGCGATGGCAGATCATCCCGATGCGTGTGTGCTGGCGGATGTGTTCCATGCGTACAAGGGGGGGAGCAGTTTCAATGCGTTGCGTCTGCTGGGGCGCGAGGCGGCGCACTGTTTCCACATCAACGACTACCCGGCCAACCCGCCGCGCGAGACGATCCGCGACGCGGACCGCGTCTGGCCCGGTGACGGCATCGCGCCGCTGAAGGAGGTCATCGCGAGCTTCCGCGACAACCGTGCCGACGTGTGGCTGTCGGTCGAGGTGTTCAACGCGGCCTATTGGAAAACCTCCGCCGAAGAGACCGCGAAGACGGGGTTGGCGAACATGCGGAAACTCGTGAGCCGTGCTGAGTGATGCGCGATCGTTTGGATTGACGATCCGAGCCGACTCAATCGCTCATGACGCGCTGAATTCGCATCCGCAATAGCGCTGGCGGTAAAGCCCCATTTCCGCCGCGAGGCGGACGCTGTTCAGGAAGCCGTTGTTTTTCTTGAAATCCACCGCGAGGAAACGCAGGTTGTCCATCGCGTTGCCGATTTCAGCAATCCGCAGCGAGGACTTGTGCGGGCTGACGGTCAGGGAGGTCGTGAACGCGTCGAAGCCGTATTCCGTCATGGCGTGGTATGTGCGCAAGAGGCTGTAGCGGAAGCAACGTCCGCAACGGGCCCCCCGTTCCGGTTCCGACTCGAAACCAGCGGCGACGGAAGCCCGCCAATCGTCGTGTCGCGCCGCGTCAACCACCAGCGGCACGTCCAGGCAGTCCGCGAGTCGGCGGACCGCGTCAAGCCGTTTCTGATATTCCTCTTGTGGCGCGATATTGGCGTTCGAGAAAAACAACGTCACCGCATGACCGAGCCCGTTCAACACGGGCACGCAATGGCTCGCGCACGGTGCACAACAAACATGGAGCAACACATTCATTTTTCGGGAAGTACACGGCTATAGACCTCCAGCAGACGTATCTTCCCGTGGACTTGGTAAGGCGGCTCGATGTTCACGTATTGCCCGATGCGCCATTCGGTTTTGAAGGGGGGGGGCATTTCGGGGATGCCTTTCTCGCCGACGTTCTTGCCGTCCTGGTAGAGGCGGGCGGTCGTGCCGTCGAATGTACCGACAAGGCGTGTCCATTTCCCGAACTCCACAGTCCCGCCATCACAGGAGATTCCCGAGAGATGGAAACGCCAGCCGCCGCCGATGCGCTGGAAGAACCAGCCGTCGCCCATGTACTTGCCGAAGCCGAGCAACACAGGCATCGCCCCCGCCTCGTCGAACATCACTTCCAGCACGAAGCTGAAGGCTCCCCCCGTCAACTCCTCTAGCGGCGGCAGTTTCGCATACCCCTCCCCCGTGAGGGTCAGCACGCCGTCCTCGTCAAAGGAGGCCCCCTGCGTGAGTTGTACCCCCCCTCCTTTTAACGTGAAGACGGGCTCCTCGCGCACCGGCTTGGCTTTGGCGGCGGCCCAGAATTTATCCCCCGGTGCCTTACGGTCGCGTTCGGGAAGGACAGGGCTGTAGGCGGCGACCGAATAACGCGTGTCCTTCATGCCGTGGAACACGGCATCCAAGTAGGACGGAGTCCGCAGGGGCTCCTTGTTGAGCTTGACGGGCTTGCCTCTGCCCTGTGCGCCATACACGTCGTAACAGGTCAGCCCGGGGATGCCGGCCGGCGGCCATGTGAGCGCGATGCTGCCCGCCTTGGATTCTGTTTGCGGAAGGATATCAATCGGCACCTGCTTGTCCTGCTTGGGCGGCTCGTACATCACATAGACCGGCACCGAGCGTTCGGGCTTGACGAGCGACAGCGGGCAACGGTCACCCTCCTCCTCTAACGGCTCACGGGGACGTTCGCCCTCCATTTCCTCCTTATGCTGGTAATCAATCACCGCGCCGCATTTCGCCGTGCCGCACGTCTCGGCGGGGTCGGACACGAACACGACGGCGTAGCAGACTTTGCCGGGGGGTGGGTTGGTGTCACAGAACGTGGCGCGTTCGGTACGCCCGATGAGCGTTGCCGCGTCCACCTTGAAATGCTCTTTCTTCCCGCGATGCACCTCGGCGATCAGCCCGATCGTGCGGGCGGAAGATTCCCAGGTGAGCCGCGTGAACCCGAAGACCTCCCCCGTGACGGTGATTTCGGGGAGGGGGTCCGGCAACGGCTGTGGCAAAATCTGCCGTGCGCGTCCCGTCATGATCCCCTCGCCCACCAAGTCGGCGAACGGCATATCGATGCGTGGCTTTGCCAAGAGTTCGATGCGGACATCCCGAATGATTTTCAACATCTGCTGATAGACGGGCTCATTCGTCGAGGCGAGCGGCACGACGACCTTGCCTTCCGTGGGCCAGGTGGACTCCCATTTCTGAGACGGGAACTTGTCGAGGTCTTTCACCGCGTGTTCGTAACCGAAGCCGTAGAGCACGCCGCGCTTCGTGAAGGACAGGTCAACCTTCCTGTCGCGACAGAGCGCAAGCCCATACCCCCCCCCCGCGGCGAACGATTGCTTGAGGGGGGCCCTCAGCACGAGGCTCATCTCGGGGCGGTCAAGGTTGATCCAGTTGTCGAAGCGCGTGATGGTGCCATCGCCGTCCGCATGGCACGAGACACAGTCGGTTTTTTTCATGACCCCCTTGATTTGCGCCACCGCGCGTTTGTAGGCTTCCGCCTCGGGGGGGGCCTTGGTGTAGTCCCACGTCCCGAAGTACATCCCGTTCGAGTCCATCCACGCGAAGAACAGCTCGCGCTCCATGTCCGTCAGGATGTCCGAGTGCATCGGGCTCAAGAGTATGTCCGCGAGGATCGCCTTGCCACTCCCGTGCTGGTACGGATCGAAGACCTTGCACGACCAATACGCGGTGCCGTTCATGCCGCAGATGCCGCCGATCATGTCTGCCGTGTACATCTTCTCGCGACGTGCGGTGAGGCTCTCGTAAGAGATGTTGAAGCGTTCCGTCCAACCGCGCGAGAGGTCCAGGCCCCCTTGCAGTCCCTGCTCACCGCCGTGGCAGCTTACGCACTTCTTATCCAGCACAGGCTGTATGCGCTGGGTGTAGTCGAGCCAGCCCGATCCCCACGACTCCGGGCGCAACAGCTTGGGCTTGCGGTTCGTCAGCTTGGGGGCCCCCTGCGCCACGGGGTTGTACTCGTGACACCCCACGCAACTGCGCGTCACGCCCGGCGATGCCTGCACGAACGAGCGCATCCCGCGCACCATCCTGTAGTCCTTGTCCAACAACTGGAAGAACAGCGCGCGTCCCGACGGTGCCTCGAAGAAGACCGAGCCGTCCTCCTCGACCGGAACGATGCCGTGATAAATCTTCGCGCTCCACGCCAGCGCCGCCGAAATCGGGAACGTCTGGTTCAGGCCGTTGCCGCCGGGGGTCCCTGTCACGCGTGACGTCTCCTCCAGCACCCGCAGCCACTTGATGGTTCCGCGCTTCACGTCCGGCATGGACACATACACGTCATTCACAAAAAACTCACCCGTGCGCTTCGTGCGATCGGTCATGTCCAGGCTCACGCGCGGCACCGGGCGCGGCACGAGCGGGATCGGATTATGCAGGTCAATCGTCGGGTCGCTGTGCACCACGACCTTCTTGCCTGTGCGGTCAATCAGCATGAGCGCGTTGAGCTTCGGGTTGCTCCGGCCACCCGCATCCGTTTTCGGCGCGTCATCCGCAGGGGGGATCCCGCTGAAGAGCGCGACGTGCTCATTCAACGGCCACGGGTCGCACGACTCCCCGCGGTCGTACGTGGGCTTGTCGGGAGACTCGAAATTGATGATCGCCGCCGGGTCGTTTTTCCCGACGCGCGTGTCAATCAGCGCGATGGTTCCACGCGGCGGCGCGTTGTGCGGCGCGAACGTTGACATCACGAACGCATCATTGCCCGGCACAGGCTTGGCCTGTAGGGTTGCCTCAGGGAACACCATGTTGTTCGCATAGAGCGCAGTCTCGTTGCGCCCATCCGGCAGCACCGTCCACAAGCTTTGGATGACCAGCGCATTACGGTCAATGTATTCCCATCGCCCGAACAGGATACGACCGTCCGGCAGCACGCACGGATTAAACTCCGTCACGTTGTTTACGGAAATCGTATGGATGTCGCGCCCATCCGCATTCATCACATGAAGGATCGCCACGCCATTATTCGCGCACGGCACCAGACCGCTATAGCGCGTCGAGGTGAACACGATACGCCCGTCCGGCAAGTAACACGGCGCCACGTCGTGATGCCCGCCCCCGCTGCCTTTGTAGGGATTTCCGTTCACATCGAGGTTCGTGATTTGACGCAACCCTGTACCGTCCACGCCGATCTCATAAATCGTCGAGTTGCCATTCTGTTTTCCCTTAAACGAGAACAGCACTTTCGTCGCGTCATACGCCAGCGACGGATCGAAATAGATTCCCTCGCCGAGTGTCTCCGTTGTCGTCGCGTCAATGACGGCTCGGATACGGTGCTGGTCCGGCGGATCCGCAGGATTCTCCAACACATAGATCCCCCCCCCCGGACGCCACTGGTAAAACGTGTCATAGATATGCAGCCCCTGATAATTGAACTGCCTCGCGAAGAGGATCGGGAACGTCAACATCGCCTTATCCGCCGACTGCTGGGCACAAATCCCGCTTGTGAGAAGGACTGTGAACACTCCTGTTAAGCGTGCGTAACGCATCTGTCTCGCATTCATCTTTCATTCCTCTTGTGATGAGAAAAAAATAGTTTATCCCTTTTCCCTTGTTTAGACAAGTGCCAAAATCGATCCCCCGTCTTGCGTCGCAAGCCATCCCTCCAGTGATGCGTTAGAGGCCGATTACCCTGCGCGTCGCGGTCGTGAGGGGGAGTGTTTCGGGGGGGGCGAAGCGCGCGGGGGGGGGGCGCTTTTTGTCCAGCACGCCCGTCACGCCCGAGACCGCATACACGTGAAGTTCCAGCTTAAAGTGAGAGAACGTGTGTGCCACTACCCCCCCCTTGCGCTTTGCACCGACGGCGGTCAGGCCCGTCTTTTCGCGCAAGGCCCGGGCGGCGTCGCGGGGGGAGGGCTTGTGCGTCACCTCGACCGTGGGCAGCTCCCACAGCCCCCCCAGCAGTTTCTCGCCCACGCGTTGCGTGAGGAGGACACGCCCCTTGTTGTCGGCGACATACGCGGCGACCATGCGGCGCGTCGGCAACGCCTTTTTTTCGGGCTTGACCGGGTACGCGGATTGCTTGCCCTCCCGGAACGCGAAACAGTTTTTCCGCAACGGGCATTCCGCACACAGCGGTGTGCGCGGCGTGCAGCACGTCGCACCCAGGTCCATCATCGCCTGGTTGAAATCGCCCGGGCGCTTGGACTTTCGGATGAACGGCAACAACCACGCAGCGAGTTTCTCGCGGGGGGGGGACTTGCGGAAATCGTCGGGCCACCCCAAGTACCGCGCGAACACACGCGCGACGTTCCCGTCAACCACCGGAGCCGTCTCACCGAAACTGATGCTGGCAATCGCGGCGGCGGTGTAGGGGCCTACCCCCGGGAGTTCCGCCCACCCCCCCGACGTGTCGGGCAGCCCCCCCCCCTGCGCGACGATGCGTTGCGCGGCTTTCTGGAGGTTGCGGGCGCGGGTGTAGTAGCCGAGCCCCTCCCACGCCTTCAGTACAGCCTGCTGCGGCGCGGCGGCAAGCTGCGCGACGGTCGGGAATGCCGACATGAACCGCGTGAAATAGCCCTTGCCCTTGACCGTCTCCACCTGTGTCTGCTGGAGCATGATCTCGCTGACCCACACCGCGTAGGGATCGGGGTGGTTGCGCCACGGCATCTCGCGCGTGCGCGAGTCGTACCAGCGGAGCAAATGGGTGTGTAGGGGGGGAGGGGACACGTGCATAAAACAAGAGGACATCGAACGTCACGAATGGACACTACTAAAATCATTCGCACATCTTCGTGCCAGTTGATGACAAATCAAGCGCCATCGCAATTTCGGGACAGGTGAACGGGTTCGCGTGCTTCGTGCAGTTGATGCAGCCCATGTAGAGCTTGTGCATCACCTGCGTCTTCGCGATCGGCCTGAAGCCCAGCGAGGAAAAGAACGCCGGCGCGAACGTCAGGACAATCACTTGGGCGGAGTCGAAGAGGCGGACGCGCTCAAGGATGTTTTTGATAATCTGCGTGCCGATGTGGTGTCTGCGATAATCCGCATGGACGGCGACGGATTGGATTTCGACCGACGCCCGTTCCGGTGCCCCGATCTCTGGCAGGATCTGCCACGTCGCGCACCCGACGATTTCCCCGCCCGCCTCGCACACCACGAAGCGGTCAATGTTCTGTACGATGTCCCCGATCGGGCGCGAGATCAGATCATCCTTGTGCTGACGGATCAGGTTGAAAATCTGCTCCGCCTCCCGCAGGACGGCTGGACGAATGGTGTAAGGTTTCATAAGCGACATATTATAGCGGATGTGCCCGGAAATGAAAACGGGAAATAAAGCAGGGGGGGGTACGGGAGGGGAATACAGAGGGGGGGGGAGAAAGTCTCCTCCTTTCCCTTTTTTTCTCGCAGAGACGCAGGGATGCAAAGACACAGAGAATACACGAGACCATCGTGTCCATTGTACATTCCATCGAGTTCATTGTGGTTATAGTCAAATCATATTAAAAGTATACCGCGACAACATCCCGTTAGGGATGTTTCTTTCGGTAGAAGAGAACGCAAAAAAAATCATGGCATCCCATCGGGATGCCTCTTTTAGGCGCATCCCGTGCCCCATCGGTCGCACCTGCGCCGATGGGGGCCCCTTTTCCTGCGGACATGGGGGGAAGGATGTTTTTCTACCGAGA